>JBDKLG010000094.1:0-5276 GCA_039795695.1 Bacteroidota bacterium | reverse complement strand
ACGGCCGGCTTATCCCTGGTTTGATCAAAAACATTCCCGTTCTTCAATAAATACCCTTTATAAAAAACAGTAACGGTATCTGATACAGCCACAAAATCTCCTTTGCCCTCCTTCAGTATCTGGTAATAAACACCATCCCTGCTGCCGCTTGTATCAATGCTTTTATCGTTAACCTTATCCACGATTAGCTGCCGGTCTATTTTAGCCTGTGACAAACTGTCTACATTTTTGGTCAGGTCTATCAACGGCCTTTTATTGGATGGCATACGATTAAAAATATCGCCATAATGGGTCGCATTTTTTTTGAAGCCTCCATTCGCTAAATAAAATTTTCCTCCTTCTTCGCCCCCGCTGTAATCAATGCGGTCTCCTGCTTTACCGGTGGCATCAAAAGAAAAACTGCTTTGGGTTAACTCCTTCCAGCTACCCCGCTGTCTTTGTACCCATTGATTTCCAAAGAAAGCCCTGCGTTCCAGTTGACCATTGGTTCCCACAAAGTTTTCACTGAAAGAATAAAGATTGCGCAGTGTTTTTCCATCTTTAGGCGCTTTGAAGCTGGCTATTAATTTCCATTTTTGCGATTCCGGCACAAAGAAATAACCTGTATAAATGGTGGTCTGCTCAGCACTATCGGGCAAAGCAACCACTAATAACTGGTAGGTTTGTCCGGCTTTCCAGTTATACACCCAGTGACTATGTCCACCCGTTCCTTCGTTGCCAAATCCATCTGCATACACACTATCCCCTTTTGCAAGCAACTGTACTTTGTTAGCGTCTGCAACTTTATTTCTGTCGACCGCTTCTTTTCCTGCATCCCAAACAGAAAAAATAACCCTGCGCTCTGTTGGGCTGTTTACCTGTATGCCAAAATATCCGCGGGAAAATCCACATGCCATATAATAGCTGTGAACCGGATCAGCACCTTCGGGTATGGTTATTTCATTGTAGAAGGAAAATGCTTTCACAGTATCGGGCAAGGGAAAACGTAAATGAACGGAAGCCGCATTCCTCCTGGGTTTGGCGTTAAACTGTATATTCTCCGATGCTGTTCCTGAGAGTTGTATAGATTGGATATCTGCAATGGTATTGCCACCCTTTTTCAATGCAGTAATGGTAATGGTATAAAACCCACTATCGGCAATAATAACTTTACCGATATTAATTAATTGGAAATTTTTGGATGCAGGAACTGCGATGGTAAAGTTTTTTTGTGCAACAGCTATTTTCAACACAGAACCGGCAAAGGCATTTTTGGCATTCAGCGTAAGTGTCAGCTCACCCTTACTTCTAAGGTAAAAATGATAACTGATTTGCTGTTCGGTATTTTTCCAGTTATGCAAACCATACTTTTCTGAGAACAGGCTTTCTTCCTCATTTTCTGCAGGAACGGCATATCCTGTAAATGCGGGGATTGTATATTTTTGAGCGTTCAGCATAGAACAGCTAAACAATAATAAAAACAAGAGCTGGCATTTTTTCATGGCAATCAGTTTGGTAGTCAAACATAGTTAAACTAAAGCGCTCGCAGGTAAAATTGCCCTGTTAAAAAACAAATTTCCAGGAACGCATATGGTACAATGCTCTTCTAATAGCAGCGATACGGGATTATTGGACTCTCTTATAAAAACACCCCGCTCATTTAGCCTCAAACCAAATAGGTGAAGCATTATCAAAGTCTGCATTATAATTAAAAAACAATTCTTCGCCCGCTTCAATGGTGCGAACCGTTTTAACAGTCATTAAAAGATTATCAAAATCCATTTCATATTCGCAGTTGGCCCTGTAAGAATGGTTGTACATCGATAAATAGCCCAGTGCAACACAGGCTTCCTTTTTATCGATGCCCCATTCAAAAATATAATCAAAGAGCAATGTTTTTTCTACTGTTTTTCTTTCTTCGGCACTCAATACCAGTACAGGGGAAATTTCAATGACTGTACCTGCTTCAATTTTTTCGGTACTAAATACACCTCTTCCCCTTTGATCGGACGGAGCTACAGAGAGTATGGGAAGAATCATGGCAGTTTTGTCATGAAATTAGCTGAAAGCATTTAAATAATTGCCATTTGCATGGTCAATTTCCCATTTACCCATTTATTAATTATTACTTTTTAATTCCTAATTCCTGTTTAAATTGCACCCTATGTCACTCGAACTGGAACAGCCCGGCATTTTTGAGCAATTTGAACAACTGATTGCCAAAGAAGACAAACTGGAGATCCGTGAATTTCTTGACGACCAGAACATCAGCGATGTGGCCGAACTGATCAATGAATTTCCGGAACACAAAGCGTCTATTATTGCCAATATGGCCATACACAGGGCTTCCAGTGTATTCAAAATCCTCGATATTTCCGAACAGAAAGCCATTGTAAAAGAACTGCCTTCGGCAAAAACAGCCGAATTATTGAATGAGTTGCCGGCGGATGACCGCACCGACTTTCTCGAAGAACTGCCCAAAGCAGCCATCAGGGACCTGATAAAACTACTCGATCCCGAAGAAAGAAAAATCACTTTATCCCTGTTGGGTTATCCGGAAGACAGCGCAGGCAGGCTCATGACGCCTGATTATGTATATGTGTACCTGCACAATTCGGTAACTGAGGTATTTGAAACCCTTCGCAAGCATGCCAAAAACAGCGAAACCATTGATGTGATTTATGTGATTGATGAAAATGGTTTGCTCATCGATGACATCAGGATCAGGGATGTGATTCTGGCCTCGCCCGATAAATATGTATCCGAAATTATCGATGGCCGTTTTGTATCGCTGCATGTAAATGATGACCAGGAACAGGCAAACCGGGTATTCAAAATGAATAACCGTGTGGCATTGCCCGTTGTAGATGATAACAATATACTACTTGGCATTGTAACAATCGACGACATGTTATGGGTGGCCAACGAAGAGTTTAGTGAAGACATGCAGAAAATGGGAGGAACAGAAGCATTGAATGAACCTTACCTCGATATTCCTCTTTTAAAATTATTTCGCAAACGCATTGGTTGGCTGGTAGTATTGTTTTTAGGAGAAATGCTCACTGCTACCGCCATGGGATATTTTGAAGATGAGATAGCCAAAGCCGTAGTGCTTGCATTATTTGTACCATTGATTATTTCCAGTGGAGGCAACAGTGGCTCACAGGCTTCCACCCTCATTATCCAGGCGATGGCTGTAGGAGAAATTACGATTGCCGACTGGTGGAGGGTGCTGCGCAGAGAACTGACCAGCGGCTTATTATTGGGAACTGTATTGGGGTTCATCGGATTCATCCGGGTGGCTGTATGGCATTCCATTGCCCCGCATTTGTATGGCCCACACTGGATGAGCATTGCCGGCACCGTAGGTTTTTCATTGATTGGTGTGGTATTATGGGGAACGCTTTCCGGTTCAATGTTGCCCATCTTCCTCAAGAAACTGGGTGCCGATCCCGCAGTGTCTTCAGCCCCATTTGTTGCCACACTGGTAGACGTTACCGGGCTGATTATTTATTTCAGTTTTGCTTATTTGTTTTTGTCGGGTATCTTATTATAAATCTGGAGTTGCCTGCCTTTTATACCGGAACTCAACAGGTAAAGTATAAAGAAGAATGGCATCAGCTGTTAACAGGAGAACCTTATCTAACCCGCAATATATCTTTCAACCACAATTCCTTCGAAGAACTGCCAATCATTATCCTGAAATCTCCGGGCTCTACCACTTTTTGCATTTTATCATTGAGCATTTCCAGAAGATCGGGGCTTATCAAAAAACTGACTTTCTGGGATTCTCCCGGCTTTAGGTGAATCCGCTGAAACCCTTTCAGTTCCTGCACAGGAAGGGAAACGGATGAAAGCAGGTCCCTGATGTACAACTGAACCACTTCATCTCCTTCTCTTGTTCCGGTATTGGTAATAAGGGCAGATACTTTAACAGAGTCTTTTTTACCTATCTGCTTTTTTTCAAGTTCGATATGCGCATAGCTGAACCCGGAATAACTTAAGCCATAACCAAATGGAAACAGTGGCTGCCCGGATAAATTATAATAATCATCTCCCCTTCCTGTTGGCTTATGGTTATAAACAAGCGGCAACTGCCCTTCATGCAATGGAAATGTAATAGGCAACCTTCCTGAAGGATTTTCCTTACCAAAAAGGATATCGGCAACTGCATGCCCACCTTCTTCTCCGGGGTACCAAACATCGATGATACCTTTTACACTGTCTATCCAGTTTTGCATGGTAATGGCACTTCCCCCTACTAATACCACCACTGTTTTTTTCCCCGTTGCCGCCAGTTCCTTAATCAGTTTTTCCTGTGAGCCCGGCAAGGAAAGCAGGGCCCTGTCCTGAAATTCACCTTCGTGTATTCCGGCTACAACAATGACTGCTGCTGCTTTCCGGGCAATCTGAACAGCTTCGTTGATTTTTCTATCTGTCGAATCCGGATGTCCCAGATTCCATTTCAGCTTAATACGCCCATTGCCCTGTGTTTCATAAAATTCCACCCTGATCCGGTACAAGCTATCCTGTTTCAATTCAATATCCTGCATGATGGAATGATAAGACTGCTTTTGTGGCTTATCGATGATTAACCGATTATTGATATACAAACGGAACCCATCGTTTCCTTCCAGTCCAATCTGGTATTTACCTGAAACGGGCGACAACAGGGTTCCCGTCCATCTTACTGAATAATGATCCAGGGATAAAACAGTATCCGGTGCATACAAAGTCCAGTGAAAGTCAACCTGTTTGTCATTTCTCGTGAATACCGGTTCACCGGTTCTTTGAAGATTATTGAAATACTCCGCTTTTAGTCCGCTTATTGTTACTAAACCATCCGCATAACTCAGGTATTTTTCAGGAATGCTTTGGTCTTTGATAGCTTCCCTGCCGACCCCTTCCGCATACCATATTTTTATTTTATCCCCTGCCATTTCTTTTATTCCATCAAGAATAGAAACACGCCCATTACCCGGCCCGCTATATCCGCCCAGTCTGGTTTCCGCTGCTTCTGCTCCAATAACGGCAATCGATGCAATGTCGGGGCTGATTGGTAGAATATTGTCCTCATTTTTAAGCAATACAATCGATTTTACTGCCGCTTCTTTTGCCAGGGCCTTGTATTTTGTTTGCTGTAATAGGTCTGTAGCTTTTGCTTCAGACACATAGGGATGATCAAATAAACCGATAGCAAATTTGGCTTTCAATACCCTGGCAACTGCATCGTCAATTCTTTTTGCAGGAATGCTCCCGTTTAAAAAAGTTTCGATGAATAACCGATGGTGCTCCCA
>JBDKLG010000093.1:0-7184 GCA_039795695.1 Bacteroidota bacterium | reverse complement strand
TATTTACTGCTTTGAATGATGCAGGAGTTAAAATATTTGTTTGTGGCCAGTCTGTGTTAAAAAGAAATATTGATCCGGCAACCATTGCACCTGAGGTTAAGGTTGCACTAAGTGCAATTACTACTTTGACTACCTATGAATTGAAAGGCTATGCGTTGTTAAAATATTAGCGTTCAGGAAAAAACACCCATCGCCATTGATGCCTCAGATAATCTTTAATTTACCAATTTCTTTATTTCCCTGTTTTCATAGAAAAGCTGACTGCCCCCCTGAAATCCAACCAGCACCATGGCTTTGGCAAGTTCATCCGAGCTAAGGCCAATGTTTGGGTATATTTTGCTTAGAAAAGGTTTGTAAAGATACCTGAAGATTTTATAGGCAGCATTGGGTTCAATTCTGGGCTTTACCGGGTAAATATAGCCCGGGCGAAAGATAGAAAGCTGTTTGAATCCCAGTTTGATCAATATGTTTTCTGCTGCACCCTTGTCGCGGGCAAACATGATGGATGATTTTTCAGAAGGGTCTGCCCCCTGACCACTTAAGAATATAAATGCTGTATCGGGACTATTCTTTTTTAATGTATGGGCAAAAGCAGCTGTATAGTCAACTGTAATGGTCCTGAATTCGTCTCCTGACACGGCTCCGGTATAGACTCCGATGCAAAAAAAGCAAATGTCTTTGTTTGCAAAATGGCCTTCGATTGCAGCATAATTCAAAAAGTTGGTATGCAAAACTTCCAGCAGTTTGGGATGGGAGATACCTGTCGGCTTTCTTGTGATGGATGTGATGGAAGCTATATCTGTTCTTAAGAGGCAGGTTTCCAGAATTAATTTACCAATCATTCCATTGGTGCCGGTAATGAGAACATGTTTCATGCAGGAAGGATTGATGCTTACTATGAAATTAATATTCCGGATGTATGCCTACATAATTGGAAGGCGTGATTGCTTTGAGTTCTTTTTTAAGGGCAGCACTGACTTTGAGTGTGCCAATAAAATGCTGGATAGCTTTCTTGTCAATTTTGTGGTTGCCCCGGGTCAATTCTTTCAGCGCTTCATAGGGATTCGGATAATTTTCTCTTCTAAGGATGGTTTGAATGGCTTCGGCAACCACTGCCCAGTTATTGTCGAGGTCTTCTTTTAGTTTGGGTTCATTGAGAACCAGTTTTCCCAATCCTTTTTCCAGTGATTTGAGTGCAATAACAATATGGGCAACAGGAACGCCTATATTTCTTAGTACGGTAGAATCAGTCAGATCTCTTTGCAGCCTGCTAAGAGGAAGTTTGGCTGAAAGGTGCTCCAGTATTGCATTTGCCATGCCAAGATTGCCTTCTGCATTTTCAAAATCAATCGGGTTTACTTTATGGGGCATGGCAGAAGAGCCTACTTCCCCTTTTTTTGTTTTCTGTTTAAAATAATCCATGCTGATATATGTCCAGATATCCCTGCACAAATCAATCAGGATATTGTTCATTCTTTTAATGCCATCAAAATGGGCAGCCAGGCTGTCATAGTGTTCAATCTGGGTAGTAAACTGCATTCTTTGCAGGCCAAGACTGTCTTCCACAAATGCATTGCCTAATAGTACCCAGTTTTTCTTTGGAAATGCTACATGGTGCGCATTGAAATTACCGGTTGCGCCGCCAAATTTGGCAGCATAGGGAATGCTGGAGAATAGTTCTATCTGGTTATTGATTCGTTCTACAAAAACCATGAATTCCTTTCCGAGAGTAGTGGGAGAAGCAGGCTGACCATGGGTTCTGGCCAGTAAAGCTATTTTTTTCCATTGAGCAGCCAGCTGGTATAAAGCGTTTTGTAAATTAATGATGGCAGGCAGGTATTCATGCTCCATACAATGCTTCCAGCTAAGGGGGATGGCGGTGTTATTGATGTCCTGAGAAGTAAGCCCGAAATGAATCCATTCTTTGAGTTGGGGAATACCGGCTTTCTCCAATTGCTCTTTCAAAAAATATTCCACTGCTTTAACATCGTGGTTGGTAACGGCTTCGATTTGTTTGATTTGCCGGGCATCATCCAAACTAAAATCATCCATCAATTTCTTTAATGCAAGGCGTGCTTTGGGGTTTAATTTAAAGAAGCGTTCTTGTGCCAGAAAGAAAAAATATTCTATTTCAACCAACACCCTGTATTTGATCAGGGCATATTCAGAAAAGTATTCATCCAGGTGGTTTACCTGCTTTCGATAGCGTCCATCGATAGGGGATACTGCGGTAAGACTATTTAGTTCCATTGGTTGCGGTTGATAAATCGCAGGGATTAATTGCGTATTATTAATGACTAATTGGTTTCTTTGCTGCAAAATTAGTTGAATTGGACAAGAGAATACGTATTGGGGCTGTAAGTTATTTGAATACCCGACCCTTATTGTTTGGACTGAAACGTTCCGGGTTGATGGACAGAATTGATTTAACAGAGGATTACCCCTCCAGGATCGCCCAAATGCTCTTGGATGACCGTATTGATGTGGGACTGGTACCTGTTGCCATCATCCCCCAATTGAAAGAAGCACACATCATTACAGATTATTGCATTGGAACCCTGGGAGAAGTGGCATCTGTGGCTATTTTTAGTGAAACCCCGATGGAAAAAATAGAAAAAGTGCTGCTCGATTATCAAAGTAAAACATCCGTTAATCTGGCCGGTATTTTGCTGAAAGAATACTGGAAGAAAGAGCCGGTATTGGAACATGCTGAAGAAGATTTCAGGCAGCTGATCAAGGGAACAACTGCCGGTCTGGTAATTGGCGACAGGGCATTGGAACAGCGGAAGCTGTCGCCCTACATGTATGATTTAGGCACCGCCTGGAATGCTTTAACCGGATTGCCCTTTGTATTTGCTGCATGGGTAGCCAATAAACCACTGGGTGAGGAGTTCGAAGATGCTTTCAACAGAGCCAATGCGTATGGGTTGTCGCACCTGGATAAAGTAATGGATGGCCTGCAATATCCCCATTATGATCTGCAAAAATATTATACCGGAAATATCAGTTATGTTTTCGACGAGGAAAAGAAAAAGGGACTAGCGCTTTTTTTGCAAAAAATTAAAAAAGGATGACCGGAATCAGCATTATAACCATTTGTTTCAATAACCTGTCGGATTTGCAGAAAACCTGCGCATCGGTTGACGGGCAGGAAAAATTGCCGGAGGAACACTGGATAATTGATGGTTCAACCAATGATGAAATACTAAACTGGCTGCAAAATAACCCCGGGCCTGCTTACAGAAAATGGATACACGAAAGAGACGCGGGTATCTATGATGCAATGAACAAGGGTATTTCCAGGGCAAGCCAGGAAATTGTACACATACTGAATTCGGGTGACAATTATGCGTCGGCTGATGTGATAGCCGAAGTGGTTGGATTCTTTGATGCCCATCCGGATATTCAATGGATTAGCGGTAATATCCAAATGATTCGTGGGGGGGAGGCGGTGATTGTGGGTAAGCCATTTGAAGTAGCCAGGCTTTACAGAGGTATGCGTAGTGTATCACATCCCACCTGGTTCGTAAAGAAAAAAGTATATGAGAGAACAGGGCCCTATCAGCATCTGAAGATTGCCGGTGATTATGACATGATGTGCAGAATTGCGGGCGAACCTTATGCTTACCTGAACAAAACGGTTGCCATATTTGATGACAGTGGTGTAAGCAGTTCGGGATACCTGGCGTCTCTAAAAGAGAGCAGGCAGGTGTTTGAAAGCCATTTCGGATTCTCCTTAAAACTTGTACTCTGGCAATGGAGGTTACGGATGCTGCACTATTTACTGCAAACTTCTTTTGGAAAAAGTTTGTTTGCCATCAAGAAGAAAGCAGGTCTGGAAAATATGTAAAACTCAGGGTTTAATGGCCGCCCTGCCTGTATCATCAATCCGGTGTAGCATTAATGGGATTTGATTATTTTCGAGGTATTCATCTACTGCTTTTCTGGACCCCT
This sequence comes from Bacteroidota bacterium, assembly GCA_039795695.1. GTDB lineage: Bacteria > Bacteroidota > Bacteroidia > Chitinophagales > Chitinophagaceae > Sediminibacterium. Next base: position 3,230 of record JBDKLG010000093.1, on the reverse strand, counting down.
TCCAGAAACCATAATCATCGATGATTAATACCCCTCCCAGGGTTAATTTGGGATAGAGCTGTTCCATCTCGTGCCTGGTAGATTCATACCAGTCGGTATCAAGCCTTAATAAGGCAATTGTTCCGGGATCTGCTGCAGGAATGGTTTTGAGCACATCTCCTTCAATAAAATGAATCAGTTCGGGCGGGTAATCAATTTTGCTGAGGTTTGTTTTTACTTCTTCCAGGTTTGAATAAGCCCATACCACACTTTCCTTTTTTCTGTCCGCATCGTTTTGTAATAGTGCTGCAGCTGATTCATTGGAATATGCCAGGTCTTCAGCTGTTGGATCGGTCATGCCTGCATAAGTATCATAAAGGTACAGGTCTCTGTTGGCCGCCCCCAGTTTTTTGAGGGTTTCTGCAACAGCCATCATACTGCCACCTTTCCAAACACCACATTCCACGATGGTTCCGGGGATATTGTTTTTAACAATGTATTTAACGGATTCAATCAATGCGTATAGCCTCTCCTCACTGGTCATGGTATAAGGTTTCACTTTCTCAATTATCCCTTTGTGAAAGTCCTCAAAATCCTGTGGATATCCTTTTGCCATGGGAGCAATACCAAAGAGGGATTTGATGAATTTTATCGGCTTTAATTTCATTGGACAAATATACAGTTGGTTGAATAAATCAGGGCAGTAGTTGCCGGTAGATTTGTTTGGTTGCTGTTACTGTTTTGTTCCAGCTAAAGTTTTCTGATCTTAGATGGCCCGCTTTTACCAGCATTTCCTGTCTGGCCGTATCATATAAAAGATCCAGAACAGATGATGCAATGGACTCGGTTTCCAACGGATCAAAATAAGCTGCTGCATCGGCCCCTACTTCCCTGATGCTAGATCCGGCGCTGATAATGCATGGAACAGAACAACTGAAAGCTTCTAAAATGGGTAGTCCGAAGCCTTCATATAAACTGGGATAAATAAAAATCAAGGCGTTTTTGTAAAGGCGAATCAGGCCCGAATCATTTTTAATAGGTTCATACCTTACCCTTGCTTCTATGCCCTCCTTTTTAAATGCATCGGCTTCTGCTGCAGTAAAATCGCCTCCACCGCCAAATACCAGTTGCAAATCCTTTTCCTGTTGTAATACCTGCGACATGGCTTTCAAAAAACGGTCAAAATTTTTGTGTGCCCCTTTTCTGCTGCCTACAAAAAGCAGGTAGGGGGGCTGTTGCCCTGTGTTTTTTGCAATCTGTTCAATTGCTGTAGCGTCAAGTGAATTGCCAAGATGCGTTACTGCAATTTTTTCCGGGGCAATAGCAAAATGTTCGATGATGTCTTTTTTGGTATTCTCGGAAATAGCTATCAGCTGACTGGCAGCTCTGATGGTTGCTTTTCTATGTTCAAGAAGGGATTGGAAAGCAGGGATGCCGGAATGGTATTTCTCATCAATTAAGTCATAAACGGTAAGTACCATTGGCTTTCCCTGAGCGTTTCCGATACATGACCGGTGAAAATAAGTGGGATGAAATATGTCGAATTTATTTTTTCGGGTAAGGTAAAATGTATTGAGCCCGTTAATGAATTTTACGAGGTCTTTTTTTCCTTTGAATGATGCATTGGTTAAGCGGTTGTTGCTGGGCTGTAGTTTTTGAAGAAAAACATTGTTGCAGTATTTTACATCCAGGAAAGTAGTTATGGATGGATCATTTCTCAATCCGCTGATCAGTTCATAAAAATACCTTGAAATGCCGCCAAATTGCTGGTTACAAAAAATCTGGTGGTCGTATTGAATGGTCATTATGGTATATTAATAAAATTCAATTAATTTGCCCTATTGATTGTTGTGGCAAATTGTTCATTTAATGCTTTCGTGCAAATGGTTCCCGAAAATTTCAATCCCCGTATTAGCAATCCTTTGTATTTTATTCGAAAAGGACTGTTCCGCAAAATTAGCCAATATGCGCCACAATTAACAGGGGATTTACTTGATTTCGGATGTGGTGCAAAACCTTACCAGCCGCTATTCTCCCATGTACAATCTTATACGGGCCTCGATTATGCCGGAGAAGGGCATAGCCATGAAGATGAGCATGTAGATGTATATTATGACGGCAAAACGATTCCCTTTGAAAACAATCGTTTTGATGCCATATTCAGCAGTGAGGTTTTTGAACATGTATTTATGCTGCAGGAAATTTTACCTGAATTGAGCAGGGTGCTGAAACCGGGCGGAAAGTTGTTGATTACCTGTCCCTTTGTATGGGAAGAACACGAAATACCTGTTGATTATGCACGATATACACGATTTGCTTTAAGGGAGATGCTTGAAAAAAATGGGTTCAACATTGTTGTTACAGATAAAAGCGGCCATACGATAAGCGCCATCCACCAGCTGTTTGTGGTATACCTGCATGATTACTGGTTACACCGTGTTTGGTTGTCAAAAATTCCTTTTTTTAAGAAGTTTATCAGGCAAATAGTGATTCCGGTAATGAATGCCGGGTTCCTGTTTTTTGAACCGCTTTGGCCTAAATCGGATAAATTGTATTTAAACAACATCATTCTTGCTGAAAAAAAATAAATGAAGAAAATTCTTTACACGGTTTGTTCTGCCAACCACCTGGCTCATTGCAAAACAATGGCAGATTCTTTTGTTGCTTTTAACAGGGAATATACGGTTGTGATAGCATTGGTAGACAAGATTGAGGGCAGGTTTGACGCGAATGAATTTGCACCCTACCGGCTTATTGAAGCAGGAGAGATGGGTATTCCCGGATTTGCTGCAATGACGGAACAATACTCGGTAATTGAACTCAATTGTGCCATGAAAGCATTTGTAGCACAATACATTTTCAAACAAATGTCGCCCGACCTGCTCTTTTATCTTGATTCCGATATACAGGTTTTCCATTCTTTTGAAATATTGGAGAAGATGCTGGACAACAATGCATTGCTGATTACACCGCATTTTACGCAGCCCTTACCGGATAAGACATTTGTTCCCAGAGAAAGGGATTTCATTCGTTCAGGTTTGTTTAATGCGGGTTTTATGGCTTTCAGCAATGGGGAAATTGCCAGCAAATTTTTATCCTGGTGGGCCGAACATATGCAGGATGAGTGTTATTATAATTTTGAAGAAGGAATGGGTGTAGACCAGGTATGGCTCAATCTTGTACCCTTGCTATTTGATAAAGTGGGCATCGTAAACCACCCCGGTGCCAATCTGGCTTACTGGAACCTGCAT
>JBDKLG010000092.1:0-10359 GCA_039795695.1 Bacteroidota bacterium | reverse complement strand
CTATGATCTTTTTCCTGATCAGTATAGTTTCCAACATGGCTTTCGAACGGGTATACTGGCTTCTGCTGGTGCTTTCTTCAATATCGAGCATTTCACCAATTTCTTTGTGGCTATATCCTTCCAATGCGTACAGGTTTAAAACGGTCCGGTAGCCCAGGGGTAATAACCTGATGCATTCAATGATCTGTCTGGCCTGCATAATCGAAGGAATGGTTTCTTCTTTTACCTGTAAAGAATTGGCGTAGGCCAAATCAACATTTTCGTTGAACTTTTTGTATTTCTTCAAAAAGTTGATACAGGTATGTACGATAATCCTTCTGATCCACCCTTCAAATGCACCTTTGTTTTGAAAAGTATGCATCTGGGTAAATACTTTGATAAACCCTTCCTGAAGCATGTCTTCAGCATCTTCACGGTTTTGCCCGAAACGATAGCAAACACTCAGCATTTTAGGGCTGTAGCGGTTGTAAAGTTCACGCTGTGCGGCTGCGTCATTGTGTAAACAGCCTGCAATAATGGCTTGTTCCGTCATGAAGGGGGAATGTTTACCCTAAATATAGGACATTATTCCGTTTCAGATGCTGCATTGGGATTTAAAGAATAGATAGAAATACGGGAATTCTTAATATTTTTTTAAGAATTTTGGCTTTTTGTTGATTTTTTTGAAACCAGGCAGCAGTTCAGGCTTTGAATGGCTCCTAATTAACATCCCGTTAACTGTAAGACATGGACAGAAGATCCTTTTTTTTAAAGCCCAATATCCCATCTTCTGGTCAGAAGCCTGATGCTGCCGCCCCTCCACCCAATGGTGGATTGGCGGCTTATTCGGGTGCCTGGACGGAAGCGGAGGTAATTCATTTGCTTAAGCGAACCCTATTTGGTTCAACCAGGGCCGATATCAATTATTTCAAAGCCAAGACCTTTCAGGAAGCGGTGAATGAACTATTAACCCCCCCGGCAGTTTTGCCTGATGCGCCTGTTAAAGAATATGCCACCCCAACAAATACGACGGATGCAGATACCCTGATACTGCCGGGAGAAGTTTGGGTGAATGATCCCAATAAGGATGGAACAGTAAATTCTTTGCGCAGAAACTCATTTAAAAAATGGTGGATGGGGGTGCTGGTAAACCAGGATAGAAACATCCGCGAAAAAATGACTTTCTTCTGGCATAACCATTTTGCTACAGAAATGGATACGATCAATAATGCACAATTTATTTATAAGCACCACTCTTTGTTAAGGTCAAATGCCTTAGGCAATTTTAAAACATTAACCCGTGCCATCAGTATTGATCCCGGAATGCTGGTATACCTAAACGGAGAAAAAAACACGAAACAGGCACCCGATGAAAATTACGGAAGAGAATTGCAGGAGCTTTTTTGCTGCGGAAAAGGCCCCGGTTCAACCTATACAGAAGCCGATGTAAAAGCTGCAGCCCAGGTATTAACCGGGTGGAGAAACAATACCAGCACTCTGACCTCTTTTTTTGATATCACCAAACATGATACCGGAAACAAACAGTTTTCAGCTTTCTATAATAATACAGTCATACAGGGCAAATCCGGCCCAACTGCCGGAGACGAAGAGCTGGATGCATTGCTCAACATGATTTTTGCCACGCAGGAAGTAGCCAAATATATTTGCCGCAGGATTTACCGATGGTTTGTTTATTATGATATTGATGCTGCTGTTGAAGCCAATATTATTGTTCCATTGGCCAATACTTTAAGAGCCAATCAATATGAGGTAAAACCGGTTCTGGAACTATTGTTAAAAAGCGAACATTTTTTTGATATCCTTGCCAGGGGCTGTCAGATCAAAAGTCCCATTGATCTGGTTGTTGGCATGTGCAGAGAATTCAATGTAACATTCCAGCCCGCTACTGATTATGTAACCAATTATGGGTTTTACAATTACCTTGTAAGTGCAGCTTCGAATATGCAGCAAAACCTGGGTGATCCCCCTGATGTAAGTGGTTGGAAAGCTTATTACCAGGAACCACAGTTTTATGAAATCTGGATTAATAGCGATACCCTGCCTAAAAGAAACCAGTTTACCGATAATATGGTATACAATGGCTATACCTTTAATGGAAAAAAAATTCAGGTAGATGCGGCCGAATATGCCAAAACCCTTCCTAATCCCGGCGACCCGAATTTGTTGATTGAGGATATTACCAAAATTATTTACCGCATTGATTTATCAGCGGCTTCCAAGGCACAACTGAAAACAGATATTTTACTGGGTGGGCAGTCTTCGGATTATTACTGGACTGATGCCTGGAACTTATTCATTAGTACCCCCGGTAATGTGGCCAATACAACAACGGTGAAAAACCGTTTGAGGAATCTTGTATTGTATTTAATGGACCTGTCAGAATATCAATTAGCTTAAAACCTGCAAATGAAAAGAAGAGATTTTTTACGTAAAGCTTTACCCGCAGGTGTGCTGCTTCCTTCATTGGTAAACGGATTTTCTTTCAGGGCTTTTAGTGCTGAATCGGGTATCATGCAATCCTTGTTATTACCTGTTACAGAAACCGATCATGTGTTTGTTATTATTCAGCTAAATGGGGGAAATGATGGCCTGAACATGGTTATTCCGATTGAGCATTTTCCGGAGTATGTAAATGCAAGGCCGAATATTTATATTCCTGAAAAATCGACACTGGATTTGAATGGCAAGTCTGCATTGCACCCTGCCATGACGGGTTTAAAAAACATGTACGATAAAGGATACCTGAAAGTAGTGCAAAGTGTGGGTTATCCTCAGCCAAGTTATTCTCATTTCAGGGCAACCGATATTTGGATGAGTGGCAGTGACAGCGCAACAACCGTAAATAGCGGATGGGCCGGAAGGTACCTGAATTATGAATATCCCAATTTTCCCAATGGCTATCCCAACGCCAGTATGCAAGACCCACTGGCCATTCAAATCGGATCGGCAACTTCGCTTACGTTGCAGGGGCCGGCAGTGAGTATGGGAATGAGCATCAGCAATACAAGTAATTTTTATAACCTGGTAAATGGAATACAGGATCCCGCTCCCGATACTCCTGCCGGAAAGGAGTTGAAGTTTATCAGAATGGTTGCACAGCAAACACAGCAATATGCAACAGTCATTAAAGCAGCTGCGGCAAATACCGTACAACAGGTAAGCTACCCCATCAAAAACTCATTGGGCGATCAGCTGAAAATTGTAGCCAGGTTAATCAGTGGTGGATTAAAGACGAGAATCTACATGGTAAATTATGGAGGATTTGATACGCATTCCGGCCAGGTAGACAGTGCCGACACGACCAGGGGAAATCATGCTACCCTTTTGCAAAATGTAAGTGATGCCATTAAAGCGTTTCAGGATGATTTGAAATTTTTAAAAGTAGAGGACCGGGTGGTTGGTATGACATTTTCTGAATTTGGCAGAAGAATAAAGAGTAATGGAAGTACCGGAACCGATCATGGTGCGGCAGCCCCACTTTTTATTTTTGGAAAATCTGTAATTGGGGGTGTATTGGGAGAAACACCCATTATTCCAGCCAGTGCAACCGTTAATGATAACCTGCCGTTTCAATATGATTTTCGAAGTGTTTATTCCACCATTTTGTCGAACTGGTTATGTGTAAATGATCTGGACCTGGAACAGATTATGCTGAAGAATTTCCAATTGCTTCCTCTTGTAAATCCAGGCGGGTGTAAGAAAGCTGTTAATCTCTCAGGCGATACCCTGATATCCAATTATCCCAACCCATTTGTAAGCTCTACCGTGATTACTTTTCAGACTGCCGGTGGACATACGCTGGTACAAATTATTGATACCATGGGAAGGGTAGTGGCAAATCTCACCGATAAGGAATATACTGCGGGCACGTATACCGTTATTTTTGATGGATCACACCTAGGGCCGGGTGTATACTATGCAAGGCTACAAAATATTGCCAACCAGCAAGTTAGACCAATGATCAAGGCTAGGGGCTGAGTTGGCAAGCATTAGGGAAATGTTAAAAATTCCGCAAATCTTTTAACGGCCTTAAATCCCGATATATTTGCAACAACGTAACAAAATATATTGGCCGGTTTTCCCATCATACGAAAATTTATTGCGGGCTTATTCCTGGTCATTTTTGCATTGGGGGTTACTCCCAAAATAACCCTTCATAACCTGGTAGCTGATCACCAGGATGGCAGAATAAAATCAACTCTTTCTGATCCTTTTTCTCCTCAACTGAATAAAAGCAGTTTTAACTGTCAGGTGGATAACCTGATCAGTGAATCTCCTTTTGTTGCTGCTGAAACCTTTGAGATAGAAAAAACTTCCATTCATTTTCCGGCATTATCAGCTCCCTTGGCTGAGCAGGTATCTGCTGCACTTCATTTTAGTTATGGTCGGCGCGGACCACCTGTAGTTGAATGATTTCTTGTATCCGTATTCAGGCAATGCGGATTGTTTTCATTAAACCAGGCAGGGCTTAGCAGTCCGATAAAACTATTTGTATGAAAAATGTTTTTACGCGCAGATTTTATTATTTGAATACCATTTTTTTATTGCTCTGTACAGCGGCAATAGCAGGAAGTTCAGATAAAATGGAGGAAGCAGTAGCGGTCAATTTAACGGGAAGGATTACTGATGCTAAGACAGGCAAACCACTTGCCGGGGCATCAATCTATATTCATGAAGCCAAAACCGGAACTGTATCTGATGAGTCGGGCAATTTTAAAACACCTGCCATTCCTTCCGGGAAATACCTGGTAGAAGTATCTTACCAGGGTTTTGCAACGATTTTGGAAAAACTGGATATTCAGGTCAATACTGTTAAGAATTATACACTGAAAGAAACCTATGTTGAAAATGAGGCAGTAACAGTAACGGGTGTGGCATCTGCGTCAAAAGTACGTCAGTCGGCCCAGCCTGTTTCCATTGTGAAGAGAAGCCAGCTTGTTCAAACCGGTTCAACCAATATTATCGATGCACTAAGTAAATTGGTTCCGGGTGTTGCCGGCCTGTCAACAGGGCCTGCTGTTTCGAAGCCGGTAATCAGGGGACTGGGATACAATCGGGTTGTTACGGTTAATGACGGAGTAAGGCAGGAAGGGCAGCAATGGGGCGATGAGCATGGCATTGAAATAGATGAATACAGTGTTCAAAAAGTAGAAGTGCTTAAAGGCCCGGCTTCATTGTTTTATGGCAGCGATGCCATGGCAGGTGTGGTGCATTTGATTACCAATGCTCCTGTAGAACAGGGGGCCATCAAAGGGAACCTTCTGTTTTCCTATAATGGCAATAGTGGTTTATATGGAGGCAGCGGCAATATTGCCGGTCATTTAAAAAACGGGTTCAACTGGAATTTTTATGCAACAGGGAAGTCGGCAGGTGATTATCAGAATAGTTTAGATGGCAAAGTATTGAATAGCCGATTTAGGGAAAATAATTATGGCGGGTATTTCGGGATTAACAGATCCTGGGGGTTTAGTCATATCCTGGTCAGTAATTTTAACCAGCAGATTGGCATGGTAGAAGGCATCAGGGACAGTGCGACAGGGAAGTTTTTAATTTATCCCGAAACCATTCATAGCCATATTGCTACAGTAAAGGAATTGGAAAGCAGGGACATGATAACTCCTTACCAGGGAATCAATCATTTTAAAATTGCGAGTGATAATAATGTTTCAATCGGTAAAGACAGGCTTGCCATAAATATTGGTTACCAGCAGAACAGGCGAAGGGAATTTGGAGATCCAGGTGCTACTGCTGTTCCGGGATTGTATTTTGATCTGCAAACCATGAGCTACAATTTTCAATACCATCTGGCAGAAAACAAAAACTGGAAAACTTCATTTGGTATTACGGGAATGTACCAGCAAAACAGGAATAAAGCGGCAGCAGTGCTGATACCGGAATATAACCAGTTTGATATAGGCGGATTTGTTTACACCAAAAAAACAGTTTCGGACAAATTAACCATCAGTGGGGGATTGCGGGCAGACCATCGCAATGTTAAGGGCAGGGAACTGATTGAATCAGGGCTGATCAGGTTTGGGGCATTCGATAAAAACTTTGGTAATATCAGTGGTAGTGCAGGGCTAAGTTATTCGGCAAGTGAAGCAGTTACCTTAAAACTCAATCTGGCAAGAGGTTTCAGGGCCCCCAGCGTAAGTGAACTCTCCAGTAATGGAGCACATGAAGGAACCAATCGTTATGAATACGGTGATAATAACCTGAAAACTGAAACATCTTTTCAGGCCGATGCAGGTGTTGAAATAAATACCCAGCATTATCATTTCTCTGTGAATGCATTTTCCAATCATATTGGTAATTATATTTTTTACAGCAAATTGGCATCGGTGCACGGAGGTGATTCATTGATTCATCTTGGAAGTGCAGATTTGATGGCCTTCCAATACAGGCAGGCGGCAGCCAACCTGATTGGTTTTGAAGCAAAATTAGACATACACCCGCATCCACTTGACTGGCTGCACTTTGAAAATGGTTTTTCAATGGTTGCCGGAAAATTTGATCAAAGTTTTGCGGGAAGCAATCGACTGCCTTTTATTCCTGCGCCAAGGTTTCAGAGTGAATTAAGGGCTGATATCAGGGAAATGGGGAAAGGATTTAAGCACCTGTATTTTAAAATAGAAATGGATAAAGTAAGTACGCAGAACAATATATTTACTGCCTACAATACCGAAACACCCACTGCGGGTTATACCCTTTTTAATATGGCTACCGGGGTAGAAGTGTGCAGTAAAGCCGGGCCGGTATTTACGGTCAATTTATTTGTGAACAATCTTGGCGACATAGCTTATCAGCAACATTTAAGCAGGTTAAAATATACCGATACCAACAGGCTTACTGGCTTAACAGGCGTTTTCAACATGGGTCGTAATTTTGGCCTGAAAATTAATGTGCCACTGGATTTTAAGGTTAAGTCCTAATAAGTTGTAATTTTCATTTATGGATATTACCATCAATACCCCCGCTTTATTGTTTCCGGCCATCAGTTTGATTATGCTGGCATATACCAATCGCTTTCTGGCTTTGTCAAACAGGGTAAGGAGTTTACATGATAAATACCAGAACCATGAGCAAAAGCACATCATTCACGGGCAAATTAAAAACCTCCGCTATCGCCTAAAGCTGATCAAAAATATGCAGGCCCTTGGGGTATTAACATTTTTGAGTTGTATCCTTTGCATGTACCTGATTTATGTTGAAGCTATTGGTTTGGCACATGCCGTTTTTGCTTTCAGCCTGGTCTCATTTTCTGCATCACTGGCACTTTCCCTTTTGGAAATTCAATTAAGCACGAAAGCACTCGAGCTGGAATTGAGTGATATGGAAGGGTTGGAAGATCCTTCTGTAATGGAATATTTGAAGAAAAAATTTGAGAAGGATTAACCGGAGGGTAAAATAGGATGCTTAAAGGCAGATAGTTAAAACCGTATGAATGTTAGCCGCAGATTTACAGATTCTGCAAATTTGCGGCTAACTAATTGAATTGTTTTTTTACGGTTTACAAAAGCAGGCATTAAGCCATTACTGCTGCAGCCATTGCCTTTCTTTCGCCAATCTGCTGGCGCCACATAGCATAGTACAAACCCTTTTCTGCGAGTAATTCAGCGTGACTACCGGTTTCCACTACCTGGCCTTTTTCGAGTACATAAATTTTATCGGCATGCATGATGGTGCTTAAGCGGTGTGCGATCATAACAGTAATCTGTTCTTTTTCGGCAGATATTTGCCGGATGGTATTGGTGATTTCTTCCTCGGTAATACTGTCGAGTGCTGAAGTAGCTTCATCGAAAATTAATAAATTTGGATGACGAAGCAGGGCACGTGCAATAGACAATCTTTGCTTTTCCCCGCCGCTCAATTTCAGGCCTCCTTCACCAATCATGGTATCTATTCCTTTTTCGGCTCTGTCTAAAAGGCCGGTGCAGCTTGCTTTCTGTAGTGCTTCGAGTAAATCTTTTTCTGAAGCAGCAGGGTAAACAAATTGAAGGTTTTCCCTGATGGTGCCTGCAAAAAGCTGTGTGTCCTGGGTAACAAATCCAATCTGGTTTCTCAATTCATCAAAATTGATATCGTTTCCATTGATTCCATTATAATAAATAGAACCATCCTGTGTGCGGTACAGGCCTACAAGAAGTTTGACCAGCGTGCTTTTTCCCGCCCCGCTGGGACCAACAAAGGCAATGGTTTCGCCTTTTTTAACATCAAAACTGATGCCATCCAATGCTTTGAACTGGGCGGTCTGGTGCTTGAAAGTAATCTGCTTAAATTCAAGTTCGGCGATCGATCCAACAGATTTCGGATTGGCGGGGGAAGGCTCTACTTTTTTCTCCATCAGGTTGTGAAAATTGGCCAAAGAAGCTTCAGCTTCACGATAACTCATGATGATACTGCCTATTTCCTGTAAAGGCCCAAAAATAAAGAAGCTGTAAAACTGTAAAGCAATCAATTCACCAACGGTTAATACCTGGTTGAATATGAGCCATAATAAAGTAAAAGTGATTACCTGGCGCAAAAAGTTGATCATGGTACCCTGGATAAAACTCAGGGAGCGGATGCTTTTTACTTTTCGCAGCTCAAGGTCAAGGATTTTATAAGTATTGGTATTCAATCTTTTTACCTCCTGTTCGGTAAGACCAAGACTTTTCACCAGTTCAATATTTCTTAAGCTTTCGGTGGTGGATCCTGCCAGTGAAGTTGTTTCCTTGACAATTTTTTTCTGTATGGATTTGATCCTTTTACTAAGGATATTCGTAACAAAACCAATTAGTAAAGCGCCTCCCAGGTAAGTGGGTACAATACTCCAGTGTTTTTGAGTAGCATAAATGCTTACAAAAACAATACTGACCAGGATGGCGAAAAGTACATTGATGAAATAGCCGATGAATCTTTCTGTGTCGGCCCTTACCTTGGTTAAAATTGAGAGCGTTTCTCCACTGCGCTGGTCTTCAAACTCCTGGTAAGGCAGGCGCATGGAATGTTGTAATCCATCCGTAAATATTTTCGCCCCGAATTTCTGTACAATTACATTAACGGTATAGTCCTGAAATGCTTTGGCAATCCTGCTTACCATGGCAGTTCCAACAAGCAGCAACAATAGTTTTACCACACCCATGATAAAGTCGTGTGAAGTTCTGGGAATGGTTTGGGCCTTATCTTCAAAAAAGGGATGGGTAGCAAAATTATCCAGGATTTTTCCGAAAATCATCGGGTCAAACAGGGAAAATGTTTGATTTATGGCAGCCAGTAATAATGCCAGTAAGATTAATCTATTGTATGGCTTCAGGTATTGTAAAAGCAGTTTCATGTATGTTTTGATTAATGATTGGTTTATTCAGTCAATTTCCGTACAATTTCTTTAAAAGTGACAAAGTTTCCGTTTTATCCCTTCAAATTGTGCCTATTATATGGCTTCAGGCTTATTTTTACCCAAATAATAAGTGATGAAACAGGTTTTGGTTGATATGCACCGTTTGAAATATAACCCGTTTAACGGGCTGTACAGTGTATGCATTAACCTTGGTAAGTCACTGGCAGCAATACCTCTAACAGAAATGGAACTGGTCTATTACCTGCCAAAAAAGGATTTTGGCATATTTGGCAAGGACGCAAAGTATACCCAACACAAATCAATCGACAAATATTACCAATTTGGCACAGGTAACTATGACTTGTGGCATATTACTACCCAGCTTTCCTGGTATAAGCCTTTCAATAAACGTACAAAAGTGGTATATACCATTTACGATTTCAGTTACCTTATTGAAGATGCAGGCAATACAGATAGAAATAAGCGGCTGCTTAAGCAAACCCAGCAGCGCATTGACCGGGCTGATTATATTACCGGTATCTCACAGTTTGCCATTGATGAGGCAGCCAGGCATTTGAACTTAGGGAATAAGCCAACAAAAGCCATTCAACTGGGTTGTACCGTATCTCAATTCCCGGATTTTGATGCTCCCAAATACAGACCCCGGAAGCCTTTCCTGTTTACTATCGGACTGGTACAACCAAGGAAAAATTTTCATGTGCTTCCACCTTTGTTATTGGGCAATGATTATGAATTGGTGATTGCGGGATTGAACAATTACGAATATGGAAAAGAAGTGGAAGCAGCAGCCAAAAAACATGGTGTTGCCGACAGGGTAAAACTGATTGGTCCTGCTTCTGAAGAAGAAAAATACTGGTACTATAAAAACTGTGCGGCATTTCTGTTCCCTTCCTATGCAGAAGGTTTTGGGCTGCCGGTAATTGAAGCCATGTTTCATGGAAAACCGGTGTTTATATCAGACAGAACCAGTTTGCCAGAAGTGGGTGGCGATGCCGCGTATTATTTCAGAAATTTTGATC
>JBDKLG010000091.1:0-8000 GCA_039795695.1 Bacteroidota bacterium | reverse complement strand
AGAAGGCATCAATAAAGATATCCAGTGCCGCTTGCTTAAGATCGATGAAAACGATGGTTTTACTCGGTTACTTCAAACAGCCGGGGATGATACCATCGGTGCCGTTACCGTTAAAGCTATACACGAATGAAATGCCGGGGCTGTTATAAAGAAACAAGTAGAGACCTTTGTCCAGGTTGCCGCAAAAAACTCTTTGATGGCAAAAAGATTTCTGCTGTCTTGTCTTTTGATGCACCCAAAGCTGATAACCTTGCTGGTTTTCAGGAACATTCCAAACGTTTGTCAATTTCCGGAGTTCAGTTGAAGTATTCACTTAAACTGGACAACAACAAACTCGTACTTACAGAAAAAGGAGGACAATATATATTAAAACCGGTACCACCTACCACCCAATATGTTTCTATCGAAGCAGCACCTGAGAATGAACATTTGACCATGCAGATTGCCGAACAGGTGTTTAAGATCAAAACTGCCGCCAATGCATTCGTTCATTTCAAGGATGGCGCTCCTGCTTATCTTACACGTCGCTTTGATGTGAAACCGGATAATACCAAAACCTTACAGGAAGATTTTGCTCAGCTAACAGGTCGAACAAAATCAAGTCACGGTGAAGCTTTTAAATATGATGGCAGTTATACAGAGATTGGCGAATTGATTCATCAACATGTGGCCGCAGCACTGCCAGCCGTGGAACAGTATTTCGAATTGGTGGTCTTTAATTATATTTTTTCCAACGGAGACGCACATTTAAAAAACTTTTCATTGTACCGAGTTGCGTCAGGAGAATATTTATTGACCCCTGCATACGACCTGATGAGCACTGTCATACATACTCCCCAGGAATCGGACATGGCTTTGAATCTCTATAGCAAGGATATAGAATCATCCTTTTATTCTACCTACGGATATTATGGTAAAGAGAATTTCCTGGAATTGGCAGCCAGGCTTAAAATAATGGAAAAACGTGCCAACCGGATACTTGATCATTTTCCTGCGAAGTTGGATAAAATCAAGCTAATGGTAGCTAAGTCTTTTTTAGACAACGCGATTAAATCGATTTATATAAAGAATGTCGAAGACAAACTAAAACGGATACAACAATAATATATTTTCTGGCGACGAATCATTGCCAAATTGGAAAAAATTATTTCAATTTGAGAGGCGGTTTAAAAAAAAGAATACCATCAGCGCAATTGAACCATTTAACTAACTACCATGCTTAGAAAAATATTGGGCCTTTTTGCCGCTTATGCCATTTTTGTCATAAGCTCGCTTGCCTTATTCAAGTTTTCCGGACAAGACCCGCATGCACAGGCAGCAACAGGTTTTCAAATTCTGTCGGCTGTTTATGGCGCATTTTTTTCCTTTTTAAGCGGGTATGTTTTACAGTTAATTGCCCGGGTAAAAAAATTAAGCTATCTGCTTGCTTTCATCATTGGCGGTTTTGCCGCATTTTCATTTTTCCAGTCGGCCGGAAGCCACTGGACACAATTGCTGGCAATTTTTATTTTTGCTCCTGTTGCTATTTTGGGAGGGAATTTTTATCACAGGCAAGGAGTTCAATAAGCCGAAGGGGCATCAAAAAAAGCATTCCCTGTTGTTATGGAACCCATTTCGCTCGCGGCCGCCGGGCCCGTTGCTGTTACCGGACTGAATAGAAATATGCCATCAAAACCATTGCTACCATTGTTGCTATTTTCCAATTTGCTTTATAGTAACAAAATCTAATAATACAAAGGGCTAAGCACAGCCATGCCGCTTAACTGATCTCCACCACTTTTTTCTGCCTCAACTGCTGCATGGGCCTGGGTATGATATGCAGGATCTCTTCTTTAAGTGTTTGGATAAGTCTGGTTTTAACATGGTTGCGGTGGGTAACCAGGCTTATTTCCCTTGCTGGGCGGGGCTCTTTTAACTGCTTTACAAATTTGAGGCTGGCTTTACTGAATTCCATCACGGCCAGTTCGGGTAAAATGGTGATGCCATTGCTTTTATCTACCATGCGTTTGAGCGTTTCAATATTACCCGTTTCATATTTGAAATGGAAGTCGGCACTTTTGCGCAGCTCGCATAAATTCAGGATTTGTGAGCGAAAGCAATGCCCTTCTTCCAGCAACCAAAGCTGCTCGGGGTCAATTTCGTTGGCAAGCACATATTTTTTGTTGTACAAAGCATTCTTCCTGGAAACATAAACAAACAGCTCTTCATAAAAAAGCACTTCTTCGTTGATGGAAGCATCTTTCAGCGGTGTTACCACCAGGGCACAGTCAAGCCGGTTGTTTTTTAATTCGCTGATGATCTCTTCCGTAATGGTTTCCTTGATATTGAGGTCGATTTGCGGGTATTTTTCGCGCATGAATTTAAAAAGAGTGGGAAGCAGGTAAGGAGCCAGTGTGGGGATGATGCCAATACGGATCTCCCCCGTCATGATGTTTTTTTGATCGTTGATGATCTGTTCAATCATACCGGCTTCACGCAGTACTACCCTTGCCTGTGCAATAATACTTACCCCTATTTCTGTAGGAATAACCGGTTGTTTGCTGCGGTCGAATATTTTTATTCCCAGCTCTTCCTCCAGTTTTTGGATCTGCATACTGAGGGTGGGCTGGGTAACAAAGCATTTTTCGGCTGCCAATACAAAATGGCGTTCTGTATCGAGTGCTGCAAGGTATTCCAATTGGGTAAGCGTCATAGATAAAAACTATTAGTTTATAAATATAATCAATTTGAATTATTAAGCAACATACGGTAATCTTGCTACCAGCTAAGCCCCGGGGGCTTTTTCAAAATATTTTGTAGCAAACAATCACCTATAAAACTTATACGATGGGAAATGACACAAACAGCAGCGATATCAGCAAATGCCCCTTTCATGGCGGTGCAGTAAAACAAAGTGCCGGCACTGGTACGAGTAACCGCGACTGGTGGCCCAATCAGTTAAAACTGACTATCCTTCGCCAGCATACAGCGCATGCCAATCCAATGGGTGAAGGATTCAACTATGCAGCCGAATTTAAAAGCCTTGACCTGGCTGCTGTTAAAAAAGATATTGTTGAACTGATGACCCACTCACAGGATTGGTGGCCGGCAGATTACGGGCATTATGGACCCTTCTTCATTCGGATGGCCTGGCATAGTGCGGGCACTTACCGTATTGCTGATGGCCGCGGCGGAGGAGGCAGGGGTACCCAGCGTTTTGCCCCGCTCAACAGCTGGCCTGATAATGCCAATCTCGACAAAGCAAGGCTATTGCTATGGCCCATCAAAAAAAAATACGGTAAAAAACTTTCCTGGGCCGACCTCATGATTCTTGCCGGTAATTGCGCCCTCGAATCAATGGGTTTTAAAACATTCGGTTTTGGCGGAGGCCGTGAAGATGTTTGGGAACCCGAAGAAGATGTTTATTGGGGTGCTGAAAAAGAATGGCTGGGCGACAAGCGCTATACCGGCGACCGCGACCTGGAAAATCCCCTGGCAGCTGTTCAGATGGGTTTGATTTATGTAAACCCTGAAGGCCCCAACGGAAACCCCGACCCCCTTGCAGCGGCCCGCGATATCCGCGAAACCTTTGGCCGTATGGCAATGAATGATGAAGAAACAGTTGCCCTGATTGCCGGCGGGCATACATTCGGTAAAACGCATGGTGCTGCCGATCCGGGTAAATATGTTGGCAAAGAACCTGCAGCAGCAGGCATTGAAGAGCAAGGCCTGGGATGGAAAAACACTTTCGGCTCAGGTAATGCCGGCGATACGATTACCAGTGGACTCGAAGGAGCCTGGACCACCACCCCTACCCGGTGGAGTAATAATTTTTTTGAAAATCTTTTCGGATACGAATGGGAATTGACCAGGAGCCCTGCCGGCGCACAGCAGTGGAAGCCAAAAGCCAATGCCGGTGCGGGTACTGTTCCGGATGCACATGACAATACCAAAAGCCATGCACCATTTATGCTTACCACTGATCTGGCTTTAAGGGTTGACCCCGCTTATGAAAAAATTTCCAGGCGCTTCTACGAACAGCCCCAAGAATTTGCTGATGCTTTTGCCCGCGCATGGTTCAAGCTTACCCACCGCGACATGGGTCCCCGCTGCCTTTACCTGGGTGCTGAAGTACCTGCCGAAGAGCTGATCTGGCAGGATCCTATCCCCGCAATTACACATCAACTGATTAACGAACAAGACATTGCTGACCTGAAGAACAAATTGCTTGCATCAGGTTTATCTGTTGCGCAGCTGGTGTCTACTGCCTGGGCATCGGCAGCCAGTTTCCGTGGTTCAGATAAACGGGGTGGTGCCAATGGTGCCCGCATTCGCCCGGCTCCGCAGAAATATTGGGAAGTGAACAATCCCGGGCAGCTTGCAAATGTTTTAGACATCATGGAAGGCATTCAAAAAGCTTTCAATAGCGCAAACCCCAACGGCAAAAATGTTTCAATGGCTGATTTAATTGTTCTGGGTGGCTGCGCCGGTGTTGAGCAGGCAGCTAAAAATGCAGGTCAGCAAATAAGCGTTCCTTTCACTCCCGGCCGTACCGATGCATCGCAGGCGCAAACCGATATAGCATCTTTCGCAGTACTGGAGCCAATGGCAGACGGTTTCCGCAATTACCTGAAAACAAAACATACGGCCACTGCAGAAGAGATGCTGATTGATAAAGCACAGCTGCTGAAGCTTTCGGCACCTGAGATGACTGTTCTTGTTGGCGGCATGCGTGTATTGAACACAAATTTCGACGGCTCAGAACATGGTGTTTTTACCAAATCACCAGAGTCGCTTAGCAATGATTTCTTTGTAACCCTTACTGATTTTAGTACAAAATGGACTGCGACCACAGAAAAACAGGATCTGTTTGAAGGCAGGGATCGGGCTACCGGTGCTCCTAAATGGACCGGAACCCGTGTTGACCTCATTTTTGGTTCTAACTCAGAACTGCGGGCCCTTGCCGAAGTGTATGCATGTGAAGATGGAAAAGAAAAATTTGTGAAAGATTTTGTTGCTGCATGGATCAAAGTGATGAACCTGGATCGGTTTGACTTGGTTTAGCAGTAAGCACTATTTTCCATCATACGATAAAAGCACCCTTAAAATAATTTTAAGGGTGCTTTTTTATTGGTTCCCCAAAAAATGAATACCTTAACAAGTGAGGGATTCATTTTTAATGCATCGCACAAAAAAAATCTGAAATGCTGATCTGGGTTGCTTATGCGCAATGGTTTATTGTTTAAACGAGATCTGCTAACCATTATTTTATGAATAAACTATTTTCAGCAAAACATTTATTGGCAGGGCTGCTGGTTGGCACATTGGATATAACTGCTGCTTCAATTCAGTATTTTATTAAAACAGGCAAAAACCCTTCCGGTGTTTTGCGCTATGTGGCAAGCGGGGCTTTTGGCAGTGATGCTTTTACCGGAGGCAATGCTATGCTGGTATGGGGTTTGGTTTTTCATTTCATGATTGCCCTTTGCTTTTCCTTTTTATTTTTTTGGTTAACGGCCAGATTGCCCGCATTACTGAATTACAAAATCGCCACCGCCTGTGTTTATGGAATACTCATGTGGTCTGCGATGAAGTACCTTGTTTTACCCTTCTCAAAAATACCCGCTTCACCATTTAACCTTGCCAATGCTGCGATAGCTATCGCCATCCTGGTTATTTGTATTGCTTTACCGCTTGCGTCTATTGCAGGCAAACGGTCAGCAGATTAACAGATTTTCTGCTGCTGCCATGCGGTTATTTACTTATGTTGTGAGAAATGACCGGAACCAGTGTCCGGATTGTTTTATCGTTCTCAGCTGGGTATTGAAGTCAACATGTACGAGTCCGAATCTTGCATGAAACCCTTCCGACCACTCAAAATTGTCCATCAGTGTCCATGCAAAGTATCCATTAACCGGAACGCCTTCTTTCCTTGCTTTGAGGAGGGCCGAGAGATACTGTTCAAAATACCGGATTCTTTCCTGGTCGTTTACAACACCTTTCACAAGTTTGTCTTTAAAAAAAGCGCCGTTTTCTGTAACAATGATTGCTTTCACCTGATCGTATACGGCAAATCTTTTGAGCATTCGGTAGAAGCTGTCGGCATTAATTTCCCAGCCCATATCGGTATGCGGCATTTTTCTGGTGGCTGCTTTCACGTCGATGGCTTGTACAAAGGGCATCACCGTACTGTGTTTGACTGTTATGGGGAAATAATTTTGCACCCCGATAAAATCGAAATCGAATTGCATTTGTTTGGTAAATTTCCAGGCTTTTGAATGCAGGTGTAGTTTTTCCATTAAAGAAAACTGGTCATCAGGGTAGCCCATGCCCAGGCTGGGTTCCAGGAATAGCCTGTTAAGGAGAATATCCACACGGTTAGCTGCTTCTATGTCTTTGCGACTTTCAGTATAGGGGGTGACTTCGCTACAGGAAAAAGCGGTTCCAATATTTGCCTGTTTTACATGGTTCCTGATGATTCTTCCTCCTTCTGCCTGTGCCAGTGTTGCATTATGCACTGCCGATAGAAAATTGGGCAGTCCTATTTTGCCCGGTGCATGTTTACCAACCAGGTACCCGAGTAAAGTAAAGCCTGCCGGTTCATTAAGTATTAACCAGTTTTTTACTTTAGCACCATATTCTTCTGCACAAATTGTAACAAAGCGGCTAAACCAGCGCAAAAAAGAATGGGAGGTCCAGCCACCTTCTTTTTCCAGGGCCTGTGGCAGGTCCCAATGATATAGGGTTATATAAGGAATAAGGCCCAGTTTCAAACATTCATCAATGACCGCATGATAAAACAGCAGGCCTTTTGCATTTATTTTACCGGTGCCTTCAGGCAGGATCCGGCTCCAGGAAACAGAGAAACGAAATGATTTAAAGCCCAGTGCTTTGGCAAGGAGCAGGTCATCTTTATATCGGTGATAAAAATCGCAGTTCTCAGTGGGTTTGGCGCCATTTTTAATTTTTCCGGGACGTTTTGAAAACACATCCCAGATAGACAGGCCCCTATCGTCTTTATTATAAGCCCCTTCATTTTGTGCAGCAGCAATAGCAATACCCCAAAGAAAATCATTGCCGAAACTTTTGGAGGAGAATTGGTTGGTTTGTTGATTCAATATTGAAAATTAAATGGTGCGTACGAGAAATTATCTTCTGGCTGAAAGTGAGTAATCTTCCGGCTTGCCGAAGCAGTTTCAATTACTTTGGCAACAATTTCAGCTGTTGAGTGCTTTAGCAGCAGTTTAGCAGGATTGGGGGTTTCAAGCCAGTTCGTTACTGCGTCTGCAAAATTTTCATCCAGGTTTTGGATAACCGGAACCTGGAATTTTTTCAGTGCTGCTGCATTGCACAATTGTTCATATTGTGCTTTAATAGGCAGGCAAAGGAGTTTTTTCCCCAGGTACAAAGTTTCGGCAGGTGTTTCAAAACCCGCACCGGTAATGATTCCGGCAGCATTGATCATACTTTTATTGAACTTATCACCATCAATAGGTATGTAGCGGATATTGCCCTCTTGTGTAATTGAAGTTCGTGTTTTACTAAACAGTTCAAACTGGAGATTTCCCATTTTTTTTAATTCTGCTGCTACAACAGCATCACTGTAATGTGAAAGGTATACTGTAATATGACCATGGTTCTCCGGTACCGCTTCCAGAATTTCCTGTTTAATGATTGGTGAATAAATAAAATCGTCGTATTGTTCAAAGTGAAGACCAATATAGCTTTCAGCTGTAGCATATTTTTGCAATATCCATTCTCCTGCTATGTCTTTTTTTTTCGGCCTGGGGGTATGTTTGCTCATAAAACTTGCCTGGTGCCCAAAGTTAACGGATGGCAGGTTTTTTATTTTACAGGCCAGAGAAGTAATGCATTCAAAATCATTGATGATGAGATCGTATTTTTCCAGCGGCAAATTTTTAGCCTCATATAATACGCGCAAAGGAGAAAACTCCCTTATCATTCTCGGGTAATCCAACCCGCCATGATTGCCATAAAACAGGCTAAGCCCTTTGCTTCTG
>JBDKLG010000090.1:0-4138 GCA_039795695.1 Bacteroidota bacterium | reverse complement strand
GCCGGGTAGTTCCGCTTTCATTTTAGATAAAACCTCTGCAGTTGCCAGTAGCATGGCAATATGCGAATCATGTCCGCAGGCATGCATCACACCAACTTTCTGGCCATTATAGTCAGTAGTAGCAACTGATTTAAAGGATAAATTATTTCTTTCTGTAACGGGTAATGCATCAATATCGGCCCGCAAAGCCACTACAGGACCGGCTTTGCCGCCTTTCAATACGCCTACAACACCTGTGCCTGCCAGTGTTCTGGTTTCAATACCGAATGTTTTTAACTGGCTTTCAATTTTCTGCTGGGTTTTGTATTCCCTGTTGGAAAGCTCAGGATTTTGGTGAAAAAACCTGCGCCATTCAATAGTTTTGGGCAATTCGGCTTTGATGAGCGCTTCGTAGCCGGGAGGAAGATTTTGAGCATTCGCCGAGAAAGCTACGAGCAATCCAAGAATCCAGTATTTTTTCATTGCAAACAATTATTGGGGAAAGATAATTAAAAACAAGGTTTCCGGCAGCAGATCCGAAAAATAGACTTACTTGTTTTAGCGGGGCAAATAGTTTGGGATATACCGGGCTTTTGTTGTAAATTTAAGAAACAAAGCAACTCTCATGAAAAAGACCGGATTCTATGCGGCTATCATTGGCCTGGTGATTTCTTCGCAGGCAATGGCATCAATAGACACAGATACCAAAAACGCTGCCACAGTATCCCGGGAAACACCTGATGCATTGATTAATGAAGCTGTTGTAATGGATGCTATGCATGAATTCAGGAGTTTGAGCAGGGTAGACAGAAAAATGCGGATGTCGGAGTTAAAAAAAACAATCAAAGAATATAAAGAAGCACAAAAAGGAGGGAAGGCCGATGGTAACACCAATACTTTATTGCTGGCTATTCTGGCGATACTTTTGCCGCCTCTGGCAGTGTATCTGCATGAGGGAACCATCAATGGTAAGTTCTGGTTAAGCCTTTTATTAACCCTGTGTTTCTGGATTCCCGGAGTTATTTATGCTTTAATTGTAGTATTGTAAAAGTTGTTTTATCATCCAATGAAAAAACGCAAAATTCATCTTGCGTTTTTTTTATGCTATTTTGTTAAGGCCACTTATTTGTATTCGCCAAATACCTTTCTCATAGTATCGGCAATCTCTCCCAATGTGCAATAATGTTCAACAGCTTCAATGATGGCGGGCACCAGGTTTGTTCCGTTTTGTGCATACGTGCTGATCTTATTCAAACAATCCTGTACTTTTTCTTTGTCTCTTGAGCGCTTCAGTGCAGCCAGTTTTTCCGACTGAACCTGCCGGATGCTGTCATCAATTTTAAATCCGGGTATGGGCATTTCTTTGTCAACGGTGAATTTGTTAACACCTACAATAATTTTTTCTCCTTTTTCAATAGATCGTTGGTATTCAAAAGCGCTGTGTGCAATCCTGTCCTGCATAAACCCCGATTCAATAGCTTGCACGCTACCCCCCATCAGATCAATTTTACCAATAAGTTCCAGGGTTTTCTCTTCCATTTCATTGGTGAGCGATTCAATAAAATAACTTCCTGCCAGCGGATCTACGGTGTCGGGGGCACCGCTTTCAAATGCGACTATTTGCTGGGTTCTCAGGGCAATCCTTGCGGCTTCTTCGGTAGGCAGGCTAAGGGCTTCATCATAACCATTGGTATGAAGGCTTTGTGTACCGCCTAGCACAGCTCCCAGTGTTTGTAAAGTAACACGGGCAATATTATTATGGGGTTGTTGTGCTGTTAAAGTGGCACCGCCCGTTTGTGCATGAAAACGAAGCATCATGGCTTTTTCATCCTTTGCGCCCATTTCCTTCATCAGCCTGGCCCAGATTCTTCTTGCCGCCCTGAATTTGGCCACTTCTTCAAATAAATTATTGTGCGCATTGAAGAAGAATGACAAGCGTTTACCAAATACATCAATATCGAGTCCTTTTTCCAAAGCGGCTTTCACATATGCTTTTCCATTGCTTAATGTAAAAGCAATTTCTTCCACAGCCGTACTGCCCGCTTCCCGGATATGATAGCCTGAAATAGAAATGGTATTCCATTTAGGGAGCTCCCTGCTGCACCACTCGAACAGATCGGTGATAATGCGCATGGAAGGCTGAGGAGGATAGATATAAGTACCCCTTGCCGCATATTCTTTAAGGATATCATTTTGAATGGTGCCGGTAATTTTGGACAGGTCAGCACCCTGTTTCTTGGCCAGTGCTACATAAAAAGCCAATAAAATAATAGCGGTAGCATTGATGGTCATGGAACTGCTTACTTCTTCCAGTTTGATGCCCCTGAACAGTTCTTCCATATCGGCAAGGCTGTCAATGGCTACACCCACTTTGCCTACTTCACCTTCCGCAAGGGGGTGGTCGCTGTCATAACCAATCTGGGTAGGCAAATCAAATGCCACACTCAAACCCATCACACCCTGCGACAAAAGATAATGGTATCTTTTATTACTTTCTTCAGCGGTAGAAAAGCCTGCATATTGGCGCATGGTCCATAATTTCCCACGATACATATCAGGTTGAATACCTCTTGTAAAGGGATATGAGCCGGGCATTTCGGCAGCTTCATTGGAACTGCCGGGCAGGGGGTAATAAATGCGCTTTATTTCAATGCCACTATCCGTAAAGACTTTTTTTTCTGTCATGCCTGATAATTTAATTTAGCACCTGCCTGCTGACTATGACTTGAATAATTTTTTTGCTTCAATACTTATTGCCTCACTTACCAGTTCATGCATATTTCCCTGCGGATCATTCAGCAGTTTTTCCAATATGGCTTTATTCAATTCGAATCCGGTTGCCGTGGGGGCAAGTCCGGCTGCAACCTGGTTGATAAGGAGTAAATTTTTTTCTTTCAAGGTTTTAATGGCATTCCAGGTGGCCGAATCAATATAAATCTGCTGCGTAATATTGTAATCAAATTCATCGCGAATGGATTTGGTAAGACGCATTTGCATTTCTCTGGCCAGTAACCCCTCATGAGAAGTTCTGCTAATAAGATTGGGAATTGCCATCCTGTCTACCAGTAGCGCCATGCGTTCATAAGCCTGCAATTGAAGGGGTATGGCATTGCTCAATGATGCATCGGGAGGAGGGGATACAGTTTTTTCCGGTTTTCGCATCATAAAATAGCCAACCAGGCCTACTAAAATGACCACGAATAAGATGAGATAAGGCTGTATGGATTCCACAAAACAAATATTTAGGTAAAAATAAGGCAAAGGTGACATGGTTTGGGTATTGACGGCTGAAATAAAGCAATTGTTTTGGCTTGAAATCGGTGCAATATTTCCTGATTCGAAAACAGGCCAATCGATATGTTGCATAAACTTGCTTAATTTTACAGTTTATAAGGATTATGGAAACAATTCAAACAACCGTACCGGTTAAGCTTACCAAAGAGGCGATAACTGAAATCAGGCGCTTAATGGGTGAAGATGGTTTTGACCGGACCCAATTATTGAGGATTGGTGTTAAAGGAGGCGGATGTAGCGGCATGACCTATGTATTGGGATTTGACCAGCCCGAAGAAGCAGATGAAAAATTTGAAATCGATGGAATTCCCTGCATTATGAATAAAAGCCACGGGTTATACCTTTTTGGTATGGAAGTCGATTGGCAAGGCGGACTAAACAGCAGGGGATTTACTTTCAGTAACCCGAATGCCAGCAAAACCTGCGGATGCGGTACTTCTTTTGCTGTTTAATATTTACCATGCTGCAGGAAGAACTTTACAGGTAATTTAGATGATTTCTGCACTGACTCTATTTGCAGGGTCAAAGACTAAGCTTCCTGTTTTTTTATTATTCCGGCCATCTCTGATAAAAAGATGTATTTAAACATACACTCGATTGTGAATAAATATGTGAACGAAATTAATATTAGCCGCAGATTCGAAGATTATGCAAATAAACCTGCGAATCTGCGGCTATAAAATTGAATGGTTGCGCAGGTATTTTTAAACCGAATATGGCTAATCAACTTAAAATAATTTTGTATCGGCACTTATTTTTAGGCTGCTCCCACGCGTTTCAATAGTTTCATATTTTCCCGCTTGTGAATGAATTTGTGAACCAGCGAATAAATAACCGGTAAAATCAATAAAGTAAGAATGGTAGA
>JBDKLG010000089.1:0-4278 GCA_039795695.1 Bacteroidota bacterium | reverse complement strand
ATCAGGAACGCCTCATCAATAAAATTCCGGGCCTGGATAAAACCCTGTTGGCCGCGAATGCCAAGATTATTCCACTTTCACAGACACCCGTTGTAAAAGTATTCGAAACACAAAGGCAGGAAATGATCCAGATTACCCTGGAAGTGGAAAAATTATTAAAACAGGGTGAGCCGGCTGGCACAATCGCGGTTATTTATAAAGAGAATAAATACGGAGAAGACCTGACACAGTATTTCTCCCAAAGAAATATGCCGGTATTCAGCAAAAGAAAACTGGACATGTTAAAAATTCCCCTGGCAAAAAAACTGATCCAGGTATTGGAATACCTGGCAACAGAACATGATATGTCTTTTGGGGGCGATGAAATGCTTTTCAATATCCTGCACTTTGACTGGTTCAATATTGCGCCCATCGAAATTGCCCGGCTGAGTGCTGCTGTTGCCGAAAAAAAACGGGGAGAGAACGCATCTTACCTGAGAAAAATGCTTTTTGAAAAAACACATGCAACACCAAAAGAACTGTTTAGTGCAGCCATTCCGGCCGGCATGAAAGAGGCTTCTGATGCGATTGAAAAACTAATCGCAGCAGTACCGAATATGACAATCGTTAACCTTTTTGAAACAATAATCAGGGAAGCAGGTGTACTTAACTGGATTATGCAGCAAGCAGATAAACACTGGCACTTGCAGGTGCTTACCGGTATTTTTGATTTTATCAAAGAAGAAGCAAGAAGAAACCCTGCTTTAACATTGGAAAGACTGACTGCAATTTTTCAGTTGATGGAAAAAGAAACCGTAATCCTTCCGCTTGTTCAGGTAAGTGGCAACGATAAAGCCGTTAACCTGTTAACAGCCCACGGATCTAAAGGACTTGAGTACAACCATGTATTTATTGCCGGCTGCAATGCTTCCTTCTGGGAAAAGAAAAGAAAACCAGGTGGAGGATATGGGCTCCCTGATACCATTTTTACTGCACAGTCGGCAAGCAGTGATAATGAAGAGCTGAGGAGATTGTTTTATGTTGCCTTAACCAGGGCCAAGCATCATTTGCACCTGTCGTACAGCAAGTATAAAAATGACGGAAAAGAACTGGAGCCTTCTGTTTTTATTGCCGAAATACAGGATGCACATGCTTTTCCGGTAGAACAGGTGATACTTGACGCGGAAGTGTTGAGTGAATTTGCCATGGTACAGTTTGCTGAACCACAGGCTCCGGAAATAGCCAAAAATGAGGAGGACTTTATTACACAGGCACTGGAGCGTTTTGCCATGAATGTAACTGCTTTGAACAATTACCTGAAATGCCCTTTGCAGTTTTATTTCCAAAACCTGGTAAGGGTGCCTTCCGGAAAATCGGAAGCAACAGAATTTGGCTCAGCCGTACACCATGCTTTAGAGAAGCTGTTTGAAAAAATGCAGCAAAATGAAATATTTCCAGGGAAAGATATTTTTATCAACGATTTTGAGTGGCACATGAAACGGCATAGGGAAAGCTTTACAAAAGAACAGTTTGCCAGAAGAATGGAATACGGGCAGGAAGTGCTTAGCAATTATTATGATGAATACCGGAATAGCTGGAATAAGATTGTAGCAGTTGAAAGAACCATCCGGAATGTAGTGGTACAGGGCGTTCCCATCAGGGGCAAACTGGATAAACTGGAATTTACCGGGGCCGATGTAAATGTGGTTGATTATAAAACAGGCGATATTGAGAAAGCCAAAGACAAGCTGCAGGCTCCGGGAGAGAAGCATCCCAACGGTGGCGATTATTGGCGGCAGGCAGTGTTTTATAAAATACTGGTTGATCATTATCCCTCCAAAAATTGGCATGTAGTGAGTACAGAATTCGACTTTATTGAGCCGGATAAGAAAAAAACATACCGGAAAGTAAAACTGGTAATCAGCCCCCAGGACATTGCCACGGTTACCGCTCAGATTAAGACGGTTTGGCAAAAAATTCAGGACCGGGATTTTTACAGGGGTTGCGGCAAGCCTGATTGTCATTGGTGTAATTTTGTAAAAACGAATCAAATGGCCATAGCTTTTCATGATTTGCCTGATGAGAACAGTGCTGATTCATAAAGAGAGATAAGGCTGTCTTTCTTTTCACAATCCTTTTTCCCATAAAGTACCTTGTAGCGCTATATTTGCAATTGCATGAAAAAATTACTGCACAGTTTTTTATTAACAGCAGCATGGATAAGCCAGATACTGATTTGGCAGGGCTGTGCCAATATCTTACCCCCCGGCGGAGGCCTGAAAGACACCCTGCCCCCCCGGCTGCTGATGGCATTGCCAAAAGACTCGGCTGTAAATGTGAATACCCGGAACATCGTTTTAACTTTCGACGAGTACATTAGTTTACAGAACCCGCTGGAAAACCTGATTATCTCTCCTGTTTCAGCAAGCAATCCGCTGATTGATTACAAGTTGAAGAATATCAGCATTAAGCTAAAAGACTCCCTGGAACCCAATACCACTTATTCCTTTGATTTTGGCGAAAGCATCAGGGATGTAAATGAAGGCAATACGGCAAGAGGGCTCAGGTATGTGTTTTCTACCGGTAAAACCATCGACAACTATAGCTATCGAGGAAAAGTATTACTGGCCGAAACCGGCAAAACAGATAGCAGCAAAATCATCGTGCTGCTCCATAAAAACCTGTCTGATACAGCTGTCATAAAAAACCAGCCCCGTTATTATACCCGCATCAACGGCAAGGGAGAATTTGCGTTTTATAATCTTCCCCGGGGCGAGTTCGCAGTATATGCACTGGAGAAAGGTTTCTCCAAAAAATATGACGACAGTACCAGGCTCTTTGGGTTTAAAAACAGCCCGGTTCTGATCAACGAAAATACTCCGGCCGATACCCTTTATGCATTTGAGGAAGTAAAAAGAAAAGACAGCAAATCCACAGGAGGAGCGGTTTTATCGCCAGGTAATAAGGATGATAAACGATTGAGGTATACAATCGATCTGGATGCGGGCATGCAGGATATCTTAAGTAATCTCCATATCAGTTTTCTGAAAAAACTGGGCAGTTTCGACAGCAGTAAATTTGTATTGACCGACACCAATTACCACCCTTTAACAGGGTACCATTTTGTATTAGACAGCAGTAAAACAAAAATCAGTCTCAACCATCCCTGGAAAGAAAACAGCGCTTATCGCTTATTGATTGCCAAAGATGCTGTGGCAGATTCCCTGGGTACAACATTGGCAAAAGCAGATACAGTGCGGTTTTTCACCAGGAAAGAATCGGAATATGGCAGTATCAGAATCATTTTCACCAATCTTGATATCGCTAAAAACCCTGTTTTACAAATTGTACAAACGGAAAAAATCCTGGAATCTTTTCCATTGAGGAATAGCGATTTCAGAAAAAAATTATTCAAGCCCGGCGCCTATGAAATCCGGATCCTGTATGATGCCAATAAGAATGGTGTATGGGATAGCGGTAAATTCATGGGACATAAAAAGCAACCTGAAATAGTGGTACAAATCCCCAAACAACTGGCCATCAAAGCCAACTGGGATAATGAACTTACCATCGTTCTTTAAAAAATACAATCCCTATCTTTACCCCTGCAACCAGCAGATTAGCTGATTCGAAATAGTTAAATCATTTATGCAGCTTCCTTCTTCCCTGTTAGAAAATGCAGTAGCCCAATTTACCAGACTGCCGGGAATTGGCAAAAAAACAGCATTGCGCCTGGTACTTCATTTGTTGAAACAGGATATCAATGAAGTGCAGCATTTTGGAGAAACCATTGCCAAAATGCGGAGGGATATTAAATTCTGTCAGCGCTGCCACAATATCAGCGATGGCGATATCTGTTCCATCTGCGCCAATTCGATGCGCAACCAGCGTATGATTTGTGTGGTGGAAAATATCCGGGATGTGATTGCCATTGAAAGTACCCAGCAATTGAGCGGCACTTACCATGTATTGGGCGGAATCATTTCCCCGCTTGATGGAATCGGGCCGGAACAGTTAACCATCGACTCGCTGGTTAACAGGATTACCCAGGAAGAAACGGAAGAGCTGGTATTTGCCCTGAACCCCAATATACAGGGCGACACAACCATCTATTATATACAGAAAAAGATAGCCCATCTCCCCTGCCGCATCACCACCATTGCCAGAGGCATCGCTTTTGGCGGCGAGCTGGAATATGCCGATGAAATGACCCTGGCAAGAAGCCTGGCCAACAGGTTGCCCATACAACAGTATGTTAAATAGGCTTTGTTCAGATAAGTCAATCTTTCCGCCTGTTTT
>JBDKLG010000088.1:0-6388 GCA_039795695.1 Bacteroidota bacterium | reverse complement strand
TGGTTGCACCCGGGAAATTTTTGTTAAATGCATCGATAACAGCTTTCGGGGCTGCTGATGCGGGGATGGCCATTTCTGTTTCGAGCCATTCGCCTGCCGGAGAAAAATTGGCTGAACCCTTTTTTCCATTCTGAACAAAACTTACTTCTAATTCATCTTTCCCTTCTTTTTCCCATTTTGCTTCTTTGGCATTCGGGAATTTTTCACGGAATGATTTTTCTGCAGCAGGCGTTGTTGCTGATTTTTGTGCAAACCCTGTGCAGGCAATGGTCAAAAAGCTGATAACTACGAAAATATGTTTCATAAGAATTTATTTATTGCCAGGTAGATGGCAAATGATGATATTATTGATGTAATAAGTAATTGTTCCTAAAGAATGATAGTCTTTAAGAATAGCTTGGTATTCAGGCAATGGGAGCCGGTGGATGAAAAATGCCTTTGCTAAACTCCTGTGTAAGCATGGCAGTATTTGCCAATGGGATTATTGTTTGAACAGTTTCCGGTTGCGCCAGTTTAATTTCTTCTTCTACCTGGCGAAACAGCACACCTGATTGAATTTGTACAATGGCGTTGGGGTGAATGGGTGTGTGCTTTTCATTGTTTTCCCTTTCTTCATTTTCCCCGGTAGGATCAAAACCGCCGGTCAATATTTTTTCGCCGATGAATTCGGCAAAGCCCATATCAGGATCGGTTTTGAGACAATGATTGTATACAGCGAAAATAGATTGCACATCGTTATAATTACCATAAGGCATTATAAGTGTAGCACTCATGAAAAAGAAGAGTGTTATGCTGATGAGTACTTTTTTCACTTATGTAAGATAGTACAAGTATCTGTTGTTTTAAAGGAATTTCCCTATCCCGGCATTCTGGAAATATATTTTTCGATCTCTTTCACCTGATCCAGTACTTGTTTGGTTTTGGGTTTACAGGCTTTGGCTTTCCGGAAAAAATCTTTTGCAGCCCTGAATTCCCGTTTGTTGATGAAGATCTGGCACATGCTTAAATAAGCAACCGCTTCGCTTTCTTTATCAGGAATACCTATGCGTATGGCAGCACGGATATAGCTTTCTCCCTGTTTCAGGTCGCCACGCTGCATGGCCATCATGCCCAACTGCAGTTTATTGGATCCTTCAGCTTCGGGCATGGCAGCGCCCAGTTCGGAGCTTTTTTTCAGGTGTTTTTCTGCTGAATCAAAATCCTGTTTCATCATGCTCAGGTTGCCCTTGATGGTATAGTAGGTAGAGCGTACAGGCTTGTATAATAAACCCGGATACCAGATAGTAGCCAGAATTCTTTCCACTTCCTCAATATTACCCTGCTCCATGGGTTCCTGGATAAGGCGCATGGGACCAATAAAAAAATGACTGGCAATAGCTATTAACCCAATGAAATATAACACGAAGGAAGGCCAGAAACCGCTGGTCATATTCACCAGAACAGCCAATGCGATTGACAACAGACCCAGCCAGAAACGGTACTTAATTAACAGATTGTAAAACTTCATAACCCTTTTTTTGAGAGCGGCAAAGATAAGGGGGATTCCGGTTTCCAATTCCCTATTTCCGGTTTGCCGCTATGGCTTTTACCTGAAAAGGAGATTGGTATTACTGTTTCGCATCATTTATTTCGATAAAATAGCCATCCGGATCATTGACCCAGATTTGTTTTACCCCATCAATACGGGTAGTAACCTGGTTTAGCACACCCCTGGAATCTCTGAATGGGCGGTTATTTGCCCTGAGTTTTTGCACAAAAGGGGCTACATCATCAACACTGATGCACATATGATTATTTAAAAAATACTCTTTGGCCTGGTCTGCCCCCTGAATTACATGCATGGCCACACCCGGGGCAATGGAATACCAGATATGCTTTCCATCATGAAAGGGTTCGGGAATGGTATCGAACTGGAAATATTCATCGTAGAAAGCCCTGGTCTTTTCCAGGTTAACCACATAAATGGCCAGGTGATTCAGTTTCCCTTTTGGTTTTGACTGGGCAGTGAGGGCCGACTGAAAAAACAGGATAGATAAAAGGGTTATGAGGATGGGGGTGTTTTTCATAGGATCATTTATTTTGGCAGGTAAGCATACAAAATTTTCTTAAGTAAAAATTAGCTGCATTGGTTTAGCAATACAGCTGCAACAATTTATTTAGCCGCAGATTCGCAGATGATGCGAATTAACCTGCGGTTAATCAGTTAGCTAATTTAAGGCATCATTAAACTATTCAGCAGGTTAAATTTTGCTCGCCTGTCTAATTTGATCTGAGCTTTTGATGAGCAGGCCGGGGATTAATTTATAAATTTTGTTTTTTCAATTCAGCTACAGCATAATCTACTGCTCTTGCAGTAAAAGCCATGTATGATAAGGATGGGTTTACGCAAGCCGAGGATACCATAAAAGAGCCGTCTGTTACAAATACATTCGGAGCATCCCAAACCTGGTTAAATTTATTCAGTACGGATGTTTTAGGGTCAGCACCCATACGTGCCGCACCCATTTCATGGATGCTTCTTCCCGGGAAACCTTCTGTTTCATGCGCTTGCACATTTTTTATTCCGGCAGCTTCCAGCATTTCAATGGCATCCTGTTTCATGTCTTTCCGCATTTTCAATTCGTTCTCTTTCAGTTCTGCATCAAAGGCAAGTATGTTCAATCCCCATTTGTCTTTTCTGGTTTTGTCCAGGCTTACTTTATTGCTGTGATCGGGTAAACATTCTCCAAATGCACTGATACCCATTGTCCAGTTACCCGGTTCTGTCATTGCGTCTTTGAATGCGGCACCAAGACTTAGCTCTGCAATTTCCCGGCTCCAGCCCTGGCGGCTGGCATTGCCCTGGTAACCAAATCCGCGCAGGTAATCGCGTTTATCGCCAAAAAGATTGCGGTAGCGTGGAATATAAATGCCATTGGCCCTACGGCCGAAATAATATTTGTCTTCATACCCTTCCACTTTTCCGCTGGCCCCCACTTCCGAATGATGGTCCATGATATTGTGGCCCAGTTCACCGCTGCTGCTACCCAGTCCATCGGGCCATATATCTGTTGCAGAGTTCATTAAGATCCATGCAGAATTAAATGTAGAGGCATTCAGGAAAACAATTTTTGCATTGAAAACATAGGTTTTATTGGTTTCTGCGTCCAATACTTCTACGCCTGTTGCACGCTTTTTATCCTTATCGTATAAAATTTTTGTAGCAATCGACCATGGCCTTACGGTGAGATTGCCTGTTTTCATGGCAGCGGGTAAAGTGGACGACTGGGTGCTGAAATAGCCGCCAAACGGGCATCCCAGCCAGCATTTGTTTCTGTACTGGCAGGCTGTTCTTTCCTGAATAGCTTCGGTAAGATTGGCTGTACGGCCGATGATCACAGCCCTGGCTCCTTTGTAATATTCCTTCATTCTTGCGGCCACATCTTTCTCCACACAGTTCATATCCATGGGTGGAAGAAAACGCCCATCGGGTAATTGTGCCAGGCCATCGCGGTTACCGCTGATGCCGGCAAATTTTTCCACATGGTCATACCAGGGTGCAATGTCTTTATAGCGCACAGGCCAGTCGATGCCAATTCCTTCTTTGGCATTGGCTTCAAAATCAAAATCGCTCCAGCGATAGCTTTGCCGGCCCCACATCAAAGACCTGCCGCCAAGATGGTAGCCCCTTGTCCAGTCGTATCGTTTGATTTCGGTATAGGGGCTTTCCTTTTCATTCACCCAATAATCCAGATTGGTCTCATTCAAAGCATATTTTCTTTTGAGCACAGGATAATCCTGGATCATTTCCTGTGTTCTGCCGCCCCTGTGTGCAAAATCCCAGGATTCTTTGTTGGCATTTACATAGTCTTTGATATGCTCAATATTACGTCCCCGTTCCAGCATTAAAACCTTTAATCCTTTTTCTGTGAGTTCTTTGGCGGCCCAGCCGCCGCTGATTCCAGAACCAATTACAATTGCATCGAAGCTTTGATTGGGCATTCTCTTCTTAATTTATTCGGATGACCAAGGTATAAATTTTCTTATCTCGTTCAGTTACAGTCGAAAATTAATTCAATCCCATTGATTTTCCCTTCTTTGCCGGCTCCGTTTTTTTACGCCAACGTTTTCGTCTTTATACAGCAAATATTGGTTCTGAAATGGTGAATGATATATATAAAGTACCGAAATTTAAGTATTCGATTGGCTTCTTGCCGGCTTTGTTATCTTACTGGCAAGCGGTTATCCGTTGAATTGTATTCTCAACCAAAGCTTCCAAAATTCAACACATGAAAAAGAAAAAAAACTCGGTTAGCAGAAGGGAGTTCCTGAACTCCTCTGCCAGGCTTGGCGCCGGATCGCTTATCATGAGTGGTTTTCCTACGATTGTTCCTGCAACTGTGTTTGGGAAAAATGCCCCCAGTAACCTGATCAATGTTGCTTCAATTGGTTGTGGCAGAATTTCTACCAGCCACGATATGACCGGGATTGCCCAATATGCCGGTGCCCGGATCCGTGCCGTATGTGATCTTGACCGTAACCGTGCAGATGCCGGTCCCGCAGCTGTGAGGGCCAATTACGAAAGAGAGGCTGCAAAAAATGGCGGATTAAAAGCCGACTGGGACATCAAAGTATATTATGATTACAAGGAAATGCTGTTGAATAAGGATATTGATGCGGTGCATATCAGTTTGCCCGATCACCAGCATGCCATTGTAGGTGTGCATGCAGTGAATGCCGGGAAAGATGTTTACCTACAGAAGCCGGCATCGCTTACCATTGAAGAGGGCAGGATATTGAGTAATGCGGTAAAAAGAACCGGAAGAATATTACAGATGGGAAGCCAGCAGCGCTGTGTGGATCCCTGGCCACAGTTCAAAAAAGCCTGTGAGCTGGTACGTAATGGAAGAATTGGTAAAATACTCACCATCGAAGTTGGTTTACCCGGCGACCCCGGCGGTGGTAATAAGGCAGAGATGCCGGTACCTGCCAATCTCAATTACGATGCATGGCTGGGTGCAACCCCCGAAGTATATTATACGGAAGAAAGGGTGCATTCACATGATGCAACGCCCAGGGGTATTGGCAGCAGGCCGGGATGGCTGCGCTGTGAGCAGTTTGGTGCGGGTATGATTACCGGATGGGGTGCACACCATATTGATATAGGCCATTGGGGAATGGGAATGGAATATAGCGGGCCCATTGAAATATGGGGCAAGGCAGGATTTCCTTCGGATGACCCCAAATACAATGGATTATGGGATGTGCATGGCATATTCAGAACAGAAGCATTGTATGCAAATGGCGTACACATGATTGTATCCAATGAATTGCCCAATGGCATTAAGTTTATAGGCACCGATGGCTGGATCTGGTGTACCCGTGGTAATTACCGCGTAACAGATACGGATCCCATTGCAGATAATTCCGGGGTAAAACCCATTGATGCCAGCGACCCAAGGATTTTAAAATCGGTTATTGGTGCCAATGAAATTCATTTATATGAGGGTAAGGAACAGCATGCCGACTGGCTGGACTGCATTAAAACCCGCAAAGAGCCCATTGCCCCTATTGAAGTGGGGCACCGTTCCTGCAGTGCCTGTTTATTGCACCAGATAGCCATGAAAGTAAAAAGAAAAATATACTGGGACCCTGAGAAAGAAGCTTTCAGGAATGACGACAAGGAAGCCACCGCCATGTTATCGAGACCCAGGAGAAAGAAATACGATTTTAATTCCTGATTTTTTCGATAGCGCTAAAAGGGAGAATGCTTTAAGCCATTCTCCCTTTTTATATACAGGCAGGCTGCTTATCCATCTTCAGCGAAATCTCAGCCGATTAAGTAAAATTCCCTAAATTCGCCGCCGAATAAGCAAATAGTTATTTGCCGGTCCCGTAGTTCAATGGATAGAATAGAAGTTTCCTAAACTTTAGATACAAGTTCGATTCTTGTCGGGACTACAGATTCACCCCTGCCCCTCTCTGCTTTGCAAAGAGGGGTTTGTTTTTATTGCTCGAAAATAACAGCATGTTTGTTGGTCAGGCGACCAACAAAGGCAAGATGCTTCCTAAACTTTAGATACAAGTTCGATTCTTGTCGGGACTACAGATTCATCCCCTGCCCCTCTCTGCTGTGCAAAGAGGGGTTTGTTTTTATTGCTCGAAAATAACATCATTGTTTGTTGGTCAGGCGACCAACAAAGGCAAGAGAGTTTGGGTCGGCTTATTCATTTTCTAAATGATATTCTTTTTGCAAAAATTGTATCAGCCTCAATGATTGGCTTTTTGCATTCTGAAGCAACCTTAAGTAATTTTTGATAATATCCTTCTTACGTTTTACCTTATTAATGTATTCATTCAAGTCTTTTGGGTCATTATCTACCAGCAACATATTTGCTTTCCCATTTTT
>JBDKLG010000087.1:0-3100 GCA_039795695.1 Bacteroidota bacterium | reverse complement strand
AAGACAGATCCGATATTCCCATACATATTGAACTAAGTGACCAGGCAGGTAATACCAGTACTCCATATACTGTTTCCATCAGGCAGGATGCAGACATGATTGATACAAAAATGCCTTTTATTCAATCAATTAAAATTCCTGAAAATGGACTTTACAAGATAGGAGACAGTTTGTTTTTTTCTTGTAAGTTCAGCGAACCCATCCTATTAACGGGCAGTTCGGAAGCAGCGTATATCACCCTGACTGTTGGTACCAAAAGCAGGACTGCCCTATTGCTCAAGAGTACCCATTCCGATAGCCTGGTATTTTATTATATCATACAAAAAGGGGATTCGGATAAGGACGGAATAAAAATCAACAACACGATTAACCAGGTCCAGTACTTTGATTTGGCTGGCAACAAAGGGCTCAACAATTTCATCGCACCAAATTCAAAAAGAATTTTGGTCGATGGTGTTGCACCCGGTATCATCCAGGTAACCGCACCTGTTTCCAATGATTACAAAACAGGCAATGTGCTTGACTTTGCAATAAGCTTCTCCGAAAAAACTTACTTGTCACAAAACGACAGCCTTCCCTGCATTGGCTTACAGGTGGGCAACAAAATAGTCAATGCCTGCTATACCAATGGCTCGGGCTCAAATATTTGGATATTCAGGTATACCATTAACGAAGACGATCATGATTCAGATGGTATTCAAATAGGGCCTTCTATTACAACATTAACTGCTGCCATTCTTGATTCTGCTGGTAATGCAGCAGATGTTAATCTTCCGGGTACAGGAAAATTAACCGGTATTAAAATAAACCCCGTATTCTTACAGGTTAGCAATGTTATTACCCCTGTTCCGGGTGGATACAAAAAAGGAGATACGCTTCACTTTTTTGTTCAGTACACTTCCATTGTATTCCTTAAGGATACAGTTCACCGTCCTTCTCTAAAAATTGTATTGGGCAACAGCAGCAGGCAGGCCGTTTACACGGAAGGATCTGGCAGTAATATTTTACAATTTTCCTATATCCTGCAAAGCGGTGACGAAGCAAAAAAAGGAATACTCCTCAATAATTCCATTACACTCAATGGAAACATGCTTAGAGATGCCAGGGGAAATACTGCACCCATTATTCTGCAAAACATCGGCGATGTTTCCAATATTTATATTGACGCCGTTCAGCCATCCATCGAAACAATTGTTGCACCCACCAAAAGTATTTTCAGGGAAAAGGATTCCTTGATTATTGGTTGTCAGTTTTCTAAAAAAATCTGGCTGGAAAACAAACAGGATACTCCTTTTATCAGGATAAAAATTGGTTCAGCCTATAAAAATGCAAGGTATTTCAGCGGGTCGGGCTCTTATCAAATTAATTTTTATTATATTATTGAAGAAAGGGATGTTGATAAAAATAGTCCGGATTTAGGCCCGCAGATTTACCCGCAAAAGGGCAACCTGCTGGATAGTTTGGGCAATATTGCCCTGTTAAATATCCCTGCATCCTTAAAACTATCACAGGTGGTTATCGATGCAATAAGTCCGGAATGGGCTAGCCCCAATACCACCCTAAAGCAGGTATGTAGCGGAAAAGATTCCATTCCCATAGCTTCAGCATTTGCAATTACCGATGATGAAGCAGGCGAAGCAATTGTGTGGACATTTACCAACGATACTTTATCCGGAAAGCTGAACTATTACCGGATGCAGGCTTCAAGTGCATCAAAAAAAATCAGTCCGGAAGGGCTCAGCTACCAATTCAGGCAGGAAAGTATGGGTACAGACACCATACTTGCAAATATTTCGGACGGCACCAATACAAGGAAAAAAAAGCTCATCATACAAAGGATTCCATTGATTCAGAAAAACAGGATTGGTTCAGCTCAAACAATATGTTCCACCATAAGGCCAGAATTATTAGAAGGCAATAAACCTGAGGGTGGGGACGGCAATTTCAGCTATTTATGGGAAAGCACGACCAGTTCCGAGGCTAAATCATTTGTAACAGCCTCCGGCATCAATTCTCAAAAAGATTATCAGGCTCCTGTTCAAACTAATACCGCTTTTTTCAGAAGAATCGTTTATTCAAATGATTGTATTGACACATCGGCCTTTGTAAAAATCACGGTCTTACAAAATGGCTTCTGGACCGGCGCAAAAAACAGCCATTGGAACAATGCCGATAACTGGTGCAATAATAAACTGCCTGATGACAGTTCCAGTGTGTATATAGGTATTACACCCAATAACCCTGTTATAAGAGATAGTGCCAAATGCAATAATATTTACCTGCTAAGCAATGCCACATTAACACTTGAGGGGAATCTAAAACTTTCCGGCGAAATCCAGGGTAATCAACAAAGTCTTTATGCAAAAAAAGGCAGTCTGCAATTGATGGGCAAATCAATGCAATCAATTGACTTCTCTATTTTAAAAGACGCGCAATTAAAAAATTTGATAGTAGATAATCCATCCGGTGTATCTGTTCTTGATGGGTTGTGGCTAAGCGGCTCTTTACTATTAAAAAAAGGCACCCTGTATACCAATGGTAAGCTGGGCTTAAGAGAAACAGCCACTATTGAACCCTCTGCATTGAATACAACTATTGCCGGCAGCCTGCAGACAGAAAAAACAATCATAGGAAAGAGAAGAAATTACCGGATGCTGGG
This sequence comes from Bacteroidota bacterium, assembly GCA_039795695.1. Lineage (GTDB taxonomy): Bacteria > Bacteroidota > Bacteroidia > Chitinophagales > Chitinophagaceae > Sediminibacterium. Next base: position 441 of record JBDKLG010000087.1, on the reverse strand, counting down.
CAACCCTTTCAGGCATTCAATTGCATTGGCACAGCTAAAAGACAGCCTGGATATTACCGGCGATGGAGGATCAGGTAATGGATTCAGGGGCACAGTTACCAACCAGCCTTCTGCCTTTAAACTGGAGCCACATCTTTCCAATGATTCCGCCGGTTTCGAGGCAGGCTGGGCTCCGTTTAGGCATACCAATGGGCTGGGTGAAAACAGCTGGAACAGCTTTACCGGAATCAGTTTTCTGATGAGGGGCAAACCGGGTCAGGGGCTTGACGGAACACCGGCGGGCGATGGGACCAATGGAACTTATATACCATCAGATATTACTATCCAACTTACCGGAGAACCACAAATAGGCAGTATTGAGTACCCGCTTACAAAAGAGAAATTTCCGGCTTACCATTTGATTGCCAATCCTTATCTGTCCAATATTCAAATGGCTTCCCT
>JBDKLG010000086.1:0-2974 GCA_039795695.1 Bacteroidota bacterium | reverse complement strand
GAAACCACCAATACCGATAAACCTATTTTCAGCTGTAGTTTTCTATCCTTGTAAAGGAAAATAGTTATCAAAGAAGTGATGGCCACCGCTACCGTTAAAATCATCAGGGGAATACTGCTCATGGCCGTAAAGCTTTTAAACTCCTTCACATTATTCACCAGTACATTTCCGCTGAAAAAAGAAAGCTTGAGTGTAGCAAATGCAAGTACTGCTGCAACCAATAACCAAAGTGTTTGAATACGCTGTATCATAAAAAACAGTTGTGTAGTTGAATAAAGGTGCTCAGTAAATTTATTTCTTTTTTGCAGTATTCCAATGAATATCTCATTAACCCAGTTCAGGGTAAAGTTTAAACTGCTCCATGAATGCATTCACTTCTTTTTTAACCGATGACAGTATCTGCGCATCATCTGCATTCATCAGAACCTTATCAATGGCGTCAACTACAAAATCCATATGCCCTTCTTTCATGCCCCTTGTAGTGATTGCCGGAACACCCAGGCGAATGCCGGAAGTTACAAAAGCACTTTTATCGTCATAGGGAACCATGTTTTTATTAACGGTAATATCTGCCAATACCAATGCCTGTTCTGCTTTTTTACCGCTGATGTTTTTATTCCGCAGATCTATCAGCACCAAATGGTTGTCCGTTCCACCGCTGATGATCTGGTATTCTTTGGCTACCAGTGCTTTGGCCAGTGCCTGTGAATTTTTGATTACCTGATTGGCATATTCAGTGAATTCATCACTCAGTATTTCGCCAAAAGCAATGGCTTTTGCTGCAATCACATGCTCAAGTGGCCCGCCCTGTATGCCGGGGAATACGGCCATATCCAGCAGGTTACTCATCATACGTATATTGCCTTTCACATCCTTCAGTCCAAAAGGATTCTCAAAATCCTTGCGCATCATAATGATGCCACCTCTGGGGCCACGCAAGGTTTTATGTGTGGTGGAGGTTACAAAATGGCAATGATCAAAAGGATCATTCAGTAATTTTTTTGCAATCAATCCTGCAGGATGTGCGATATCGGCCATCACCAATGCCCCCACTTCATCTGCCACTTTTCTGATACGGGCATAGTCCCAGTCGCGGCTATAGGCACTCGCACCGCAGATGATCATTTTCGGTTTTATTTCCCGTGCTTTTGCTTCCAGCATGGCATAGTCTACCAAACCACCTTCTCTGGTTACGCCATAAAAATGCGGTTTATATAATTTACCACTATAGTTAACGGCAGACCCATGCGTTAAATGGCCACCCATACTTAGGTCAAGACCCAATATGGCATCACCGGGCTGTAATACAGCCAGTGCAACAGCCGCATTCGCCTGCGCACCACTATGCGGCTGTACATTGGCATAATCTATATTGAAAATCTGTTTTAGTCGGTCAATGGCCAGCTGCTCTGTCTGGTCTACTATTTCGCAACCTGCATAATACCTGCGGCCGGGATACCCTTCTGCATATTTATTGGTCATCACACCACCCATTGCCTGCATTACCTGCAAACTGGTAAAATTTTCAGAAGCAATCAGTTCAATGCCATGACGTTGTCTTTCCAGTTCCTGTTCTATCAGGTTAAAAACCAGGGTATCTCTTTGCATTTAGTAGAATTTGCGGCAAAGATAAGCCGTGACATATAAGATGAAGACCAGGCGGGAACTATTTGTGGAAAATATAGGGCAATCAGGTAATATCATGATAAGATGTTATATATCAATTAGTTGTGATTTCTCTCTTTAAAAATCCCTGCTAAAAAACCGAGAATATCCACAAAACTTGCCCTATTGGCAGTTTTTCCTATTTTCGGCCTCTTGAAAATGCTCGAATGGGTTCATTTGTATTTGTTGCGTTCAGGCTTAAGCAGTTTCAACACTAAAATCTCTCTATGAAAGCGATTATTCCGGTGGCCGGAGCTGGTACCAAATTACGGCCACATACCTATACACAGCCCAAAGCCTTAATCCCGATTGCAGGCAAGACCATCCTCAGTTTTATTGTTGACCAATTGCGTGAAGCGGGTATTCATGAATTCATATTTATTGTTGGCTACCTGGGTGAGAAAATCCAGGACTATGTTCAGCAAACCTATCCTGACCTTAGTACCCATTTTGTGTTTCAAAATGAACGACACGGTACCGGGCATGCCATAGAGCTAACCAGGGCACTTGTTGGCAATGATGAAGTATTTGTTGCACTGGGTGATACCATTTGCGAGTATGATGTAAAAGAAGTGGTGAATAGCCCGTATAGCATGCTGGGAATTAAAAAAGTGGACGACCCACGCAATTTTGGTGTTGCTTCCGTAGGCGATGATGGATTTATTGAACAGGTAGTAGAGAAACCCGCTATTCCAAAAAGCAATATGGCATTGGTTGGTTTGTATAAGATCAAAGAATCTGAAATACTGTTTCAATGCCTGCACCATTTATTTACACAGGAAATTAAAACCTTTGGCGAATACAATTTGACAGATGCACTTGATTGTATGATCAAGCGTGGTGCAAAATTTCAGTCCTTTAAAGTAAAGAACTGGTTTGATTGCGGTAAGAAGGAAACATTATTGGAAAGCAACGCAACACTGCTGAAAAAAATTGGTGGTAATATTACCGACGGACACGATTTTAAAGATACCATCATCATTCCGCCTGTAAGCATTGCACCGGGCTGCGATATCTCCAATTCTATTATTGGTCCGCATGTGGCCATCGGTGCAAATACCATTATCAAACACTCTATTATCCGCGACAGTATTATTGGGTCTTATACCAATTTATATGAAGTGGTACTGGATAATTCGCTAATTGGCAGTGATGCATCTGTAAAAGGGCTTAGCCGTAGTTTGAATATTGGCGATAATACAGAAATTGATTTTGGTTAGAGATGCGGGCCATAGCAAAGTAAAAAAATACCCTCTTATAAAAGCAATAGACCATGAACCATGGACTACCGGCTGATAACCGAATTACC
>JBDKLG010000085.1:0-3504 GCA_039795695.1 Bacteroidota bacterium | reverse complement strand
TCTTTTCTCGTTCAAAACTGGCCGGCATGGACGGATAATTATTCATACCAAATGTACTGTTATCATGGGAGCTAAATCAGCATGTTGAAAATTACCTATTATGCCCCTTCGTAATCCACTTTGGGCCATAATAAAAGGTTAAGATTCTGCCTGTTTTGGCAGCTTATTAACAACCGGCCCTCATTTCAGGAAGACATCGTAGCCAAACCTAAGCAGGGTAGCCGTAATGATCAGGAGAAAAAATATGCGGATAAAACGGTTACCTCTGGCAATTGCCAGTCTTGCACCCAGCATACCGCCCAAACCATTGCAGATAGCCATGGGTATGGCCACCTGCCATAAGATAATACCTTTGCACAAAAACAAAATTATGGAGCCCAGGTTGGTGGAAAGATTCACCAGTTTTGCGTGTGCACTGGCATGCAGGAAGTCAAGCCCCAAAATACCAATGAATGCCAGTACCAGAAAACTGCCGGCTCCCGGTCCGATGAATCCGTCATAAAAACCGATGACCATACTAATCAACATGGAATAGATCCATTCTTTTTGTGTACTGATATCGCGGTGAATTTTTTGTCCGAAGTTCTTTTTTGAATAGGTATAGATGGCTACCAGTATCAATACCACAAAAATTACCGGCTTCATGTATTGATTGCTGATCAGTGTGAGGGTTTCAGATCCCGCAAAAGCCGCAGCCAGTGCCACAACACACATGCTTAATACCAGTTTAAAATTGATTGGCACTTTTTTTACATACTGAACAGAAGCAAAAAAAGTACCTGTGAATGCGGGTATTTTTAAGGAGCCGATTACAGTTGCAACTGGTAATCCGGGCAATAATACCAATGATGCCGGTGTTTGAATAAGTCCGCCTCCGCCTACGATTGCATCTACAAAACCGGCAGAAAAGGCAAACAGGCAAAGTAGTATGAGGGTTGTTGTATCCATTGGCTAAGGCATTTTTTTTACCGGTCTGGCAGCACGATTGGCAATCAATAAACCTGCTATTACCATTAAGCCGCTGCTTATGTGCAGGGTACTTATTTTTTCATTTAATAGCCAAACAGCTTCCAATACACTGAAAACCGGAATCAGGTTTCCAAATAAAACAGTTCTGCCCGCGCCAAGTTTCTGAATAGCCATATTCCAGCACAAAAATGAAACAACGGAAGTGCCTGCGCCAAGATAGAGGAATACCCCCATCATTGACCAGCTAAAATGAAAACTGCTGCCCAGTAAAAGTTCCAGTACAAAAAGCGGCAGTAACATAAGGGTTCCTGCAAAAAAAATGACAAATAGAAAATTAATGGATGAAATACCTGCCGGTTTTTTTCGTACCAGAATATTATATACTGCAAAAGCAAAAGCACCGCTCAGTACCCAAAGATCTCCTATGGAAAACCGAAATGCAGCCAGGGTTTCCCAATTCCCTTTCGAAAGGAGTAAAACAATGCCTGCAATGCATAAAACCATTCCGGCAATTCTTTCGGGGTTTAATTTTTCTTTCAAAAAAATGACTGCCATGATGGTAGCAAAAATGGGAGAGGAGGTAGTGCCAATCAATGCCATATTGATGGCACTGGTATAATGGCCTGCCACATAAACACAGGTATTAAAAAGAACAATGCCTGTGAGGGATGTCCAGAATAAATACTTCCTGCTGGCAAACACAATACCCCATTCGGTTTTAGATTTATTCCATGCAATTGGAGCAATGATGATGGTAGCAGTTAACCATCGGAAAAAAGCCAGGCTAACAGGGCCAATCTCTTTGCTTACCGCTTTGGAAATAATGAAATTGCCCGACCAGATAATTGTGGCAATTACTGCCAGCACCATGCCCAGGTAAATATCTTTTTTGGGATGTGAATGATTCATGAGTGATTCATCGCATTAATGAGCATAGTCCATTTCATAATCACCCTTTATTCTTTCAATGGAAGGATTGAAATATCCGAACTTCAATTGCGGAAACTCTTCCCTGATCAGTGTCATTAGCTGTTTTACACCCAGCATTTCTCCTGTTTCATGTATGCCTATTTTTCCCATGTACCAGTCGGGGTCAATATTAAAATTGCGCCATTGAATCATGCTTAAACCGGTTTCTCTAATCAGTTTTCTGAGTGCTTCATATTCTTCCACACTATCCGTCATCCCGGGAAATACAAAATAATTGATACTTGTCCATCCCCCATATCCATTCACTACTTTCAGACTTTCCACAATGTCTTCAAAACCATAATTATTGGGACGGTAATAAGGTTCGTAAATATGCTTTCTGGCCGAATTGGTACTAACCCGGATACTGTTTAATCCCGCTTCACATAAGGCTTTTACGGCATCGGGTTTTGATCCGTTGGTATTTATGTTGATACTTCCCTGTTGTGTATGTTTTCTGATTTCAATAATGGAATCACGGATGGTTTCCCACATCAGGAGCGGCTCTCCCTCGCAGCCCTGTCCATAACTGATGATGGGGTAAGGTGCATGCATCAAATGCGGAACGGCAAATTCCACAATTTCTTCAGGCATTGGTTTAAAAGTTAACCTGTCCTGCGTTGATACAATACTTTCCTCTTCCGGCTGAAAGGAAATGCAGCCAATACAGTTGGCATTACAGGCAGGCGATGTGGGTATCGGGCATTCCCATCTTCCCAGCGAAAAATTCCTGGCTGCAGGGCAATTATACGTCATGCAGCATTTTTCCATCAAATGTTTTACCAGCCTGTTTTCCGGGTAGGCCTCTAACAGGGAAGCCGCGCCTGTTTTTATTTTTGCATCATCATATCCTGCACATTCCTGTCTGATGTCTTTTTCAATCCTTACTGCGGGTACATAATATTGGTTGTTCAACCATCCAACGGCGGTATAACAAAATAGCGGAAGTACGGGTGCATCAGGCATGGTTTCATAAGCCGCAATATAAAGGCCTGTATGTGCCGGCGGGATAAACGCAGCAACGGCCCATCCTTTCTCACATAGCTTCATTTCTCCGGAAATAACATCAATCCCAATTCCTCTTCTGCCCGGAAGTTCATAGAGATTGCCGCCATCAGGCAGTTCTATCCATTCTTCTGCGGGAACAGGCAAGGCGTCCCATCCAGCCCTTCCAACTGCATACAGGCTTTCATCTTCATAGATATTCCCGTTGCCATCAGAATAGAGTAGATAGGGCGATTGTTTGATAACCATAAAGCACATTTCAAAAGTAAAAAATCAAAAAACTATTCAGGAGCTTTGTTCAGGTGTAAACGGCAAAACTCATTAAACTCTTTTTCTTCCTGTATTGTTCCGGGTGTTTCAATCTCTTTTTGAATCAGTTTGTTATTTTTAAAATCGATGGTCAGCATACCATCCTTTAAAACAATATTGGAAATATCCTGCCACTCGTATCTTTTTTTGGGCAAAGAATTCACAATGATTTCTTCCCCATCAAAAGCCAGTTCCTGTGGAAATTTTACCTGTTTTTCAAGAATTGCGGCGATAAAATAAATGAGTGCAATC
>JBDKLG010000084.1:0-6503 GCA_039795695.1 Bacteroidota bacterium | reverse complement strand
TCAATACGTCTTTTGCGGCCTGAAAATGGCAGTCTTCCAGGCTTTCCTGTGTAATGGGAATAAACTTACTCTTATCACTGGTGGTACCGCTGCTTTTGGCAAACCAGGAAACTGGGGTATTCCAAAGCACATTTTCTTCCCCCAGCATAATCCTTTCGATATAGGGTTTTAGGTCCTCGTATTCCTGAACAGGAACGGATTCCTTGAATTTTCTGATATTGAACAATTCTCTGAAACCATATTTTCTGCCAAACTCTGTGTATTGGCCATGTGTTACCAGATCCTGCAGCACTTCTCTTTGCGCGGCAATAGGGTCATTAACCCAGTGTTCGATATTCCAGTGCCGAAAACGGGCCAAACGTGATATCGCAGGACTAAGCAGTTTCATGATGGGGGATTGGTAGCAAAATAAGCAATGGAATTGATAAATTCGAAAGCTTATGCAACAAAATCAAAACAGGGAACGGTTTTTGAAAAACCAACAACTGCGGGAGCAGGCAGATAGGGCAAAATCCGATGATAGAAACTTAGCGCCCCGAAGGGCCATCTTTGCCCATTTCAATAATCCAGTCTTTCCTTTTCAATTCAAAATTAGTGCCCAGGTATAATCTTCTCACTTGTTCGTCGTCTGCCAGTTCTTCTGCTGAGCCATGTTTGAATATTTTACCTTCAATCAGCAAATAAGCCCTGTCGCAGATTGACAGGGTTTCATTTACATTATGGTCGGTAATGAGGATGCCGATATTTTTGTACCTGAGTTTGGCAACCACGCTCTGAATATCTTCAACAGCGATGGGGTCTACGCCTGCAAAGGGTTCATCCAGTAAAATGAATTTGGGGTCTACTGCCAATGCGCGGGCTATTTCCGTTCTCCTCCTTTCGCCGCCGCTGAGGCTGTCGCCATTATTTGTTCTTACATGGTGCAGGTTAAATTCATCCAGCAGGGATTCCAGTTTGTACTGGCGTTCCTGGGTGGAGAGTTTGGTCATTTCCAATACAGAAAGGATATTATCTTCCACGCTTAATTTTCTAAATACACTGGCTTCCTGGGGTAAATAGCCAATACCCATCTGCGCTCTTTTGTACATGGGTAATTTGGTAATATCCAGGTCATTCAAAAAAACAGTTCCCTCATCGGGCTTGATCAAGCCAACCACCATATAAAATGTAGTGGTCTTGCCCGCACCGTTTGGTCCGAGTAAACCCACAATTTCACCCTGTTGTACATTTACTGAAACATGTTTTACAACAGTGCGGCCTTTGTAGCTTTTTACAAGCTCTTTTGTATAAATGGTTAAACTCAAAACAACTGATTTGTACAAAAATAAAGGATATGCAATGGAAATCTGCCCCCATTCAGCATCTTAACAGATGTTTTTCTATCAGGTTTTGGCAGTATATTGCACAGATTTTAAGCAGAAATTCTGCCTAAAATGACTTTTTAGCGTAAACCGACTGAATAAATGAAAGTTACAGAACATATCGGGCAGGCAAAAGACACACTGATTTCTTTTGAGGTTTTACCCCCGTTGAAAGGTAAAACGATTGCAACTTTATACGACCATCTGGACCCTTTGATGGAGTTCAAGCCATCCTGGATCAATGTTACTTACCACCGCAGCGAAACCATGTTTAAAAAGAAGGTGGATGGCACTTTTGAAAAAGTGGAAGTACGCAAACGCCCGGGAACAGTGGGTATTTGCGCTGCTATTATGAACCATTACCGGGTTGATGCCGTACCGCACATCATTTGCGGTGGTTTTACCAAAAGAGAAACAGAAGATGCCCTGATTGACCTGGATTTTTTGGGCATCGACAATGTACTGGTTTTAAGAGGCGATGCTGCCAAGAATGAATCCTCTTTTGAAGCGGAAAAAGAAGGTAATCACTATGCCATTGATTTGTTGCAGCAGGTGAATAATATGAACAATGGTATTTACCTGGATGAAGACATTAAAAACGGCGGTAAAACAAAATTCTGTATGGGTGTTGCCGGTTATCCGGAAAAGCATTTTGAAGCGCCCAATCTGGAAATTGATTTATTAAAACTGAAACAAAAAGTTGACGCCGGTGCCGGATATATCATGACACAGATGTTTTTCGACAACCAAAAGTTTTTTGATTTTGTAAAAGCCTGCAGGGCAATAGATATTCAGGTACCCATTATTCCGGGCTTAAAACCGATTACGAATAAAAAACAGCTTTCCGTACTGCCAAGGATATTTCATGTAGACATTCCAACTGATCTGTCCAACGAAATCATGAAATGCAAAACAGACCAGGATACCGAAAAAGTAGGGGCAGAATGGCTGATACAACAAAGCCGGGAATTAAAAGCATCGGGTGTGCCTGTACTGCATTATTATACCCTTGGAAAACCGAAAGTGATCTGGAATGTGGTAAAAGCACTGCAATAATTTTTCAAAAGAGCTGGATTTTTCCAGCTCTTTTTTTATAATTTCTCCAATGCCCTTTTAGCCCTTTCATTGGCAGGCCGCATCTGCAAAACCTTTAAATAACAATTCCTTGCAGCATCTTTGTTGTTGATTAACCGGTAAGCATCTCCCAGGTCATTCCAGGCTACAATGATATTAGGGAATTCTTTGGTATACACCTGAAACAAAGCAATAGCGGCATCGGCATTTTTTTCCTGCAGCAATTGTTCGCCGGCAAATAGAAAAATCATGTCATCATCCATCTCAATGCCTGCTTCCGCCAGTTCTTTTTGGTAATTGGCGGAAAAATAATCGCCCCCTTTCTCCTTAATCAGCGAATAGATAAATCTGGAGGGAGGTAGCCGGAAAGGAGTTGGCGTTTTATTGGCCCAGATCATATTAAGCCGCTGATTAATGGATTCTGCGGACCCCTCATCAAAATTAGAGAGCACTATTTGGTAGGTTTTCATTTCCATATTAAAACTGATAACGGCACTGATGCCGGGGGCACCCCCCGATAATGCCATCCTGCCCCTTTGTAAAAAATCATCCCAGGAAGTATAGCTTACAGGAAACAATGGCGTATTAAGCAAGAGGAGTTTGTCTGCATCAGACAATAATTTCTGGTCGTTCACAAACGACTCCATGAATTTCAGCAGATCGCCCGTACTCGCATAAATACCGCCGTCACCTGCACCGATGATATGTATGAAAAAATTATCTCTCAATGGCCCGGGCTGGTTGGATACATAACCTACTGCTTTTCCGGGCTGCTTTGTAACAAATGTGTTAAAGCCAGACTCCCGCATGCCGATTACATCAAATATTCTTTCCTTAACAATTGTGCCAAATTTTTTCCCGCTAATTTTTTCTGCAATGGCAGCAAGTAAAACATATCCGGAATTGGAATATTTTTTCCCGCTGCCCGGTGCATAGAGAAGTTCGCTCTGCTGAATTAACGGAAGGATATCACTCACAGATTCAATCGCAGGCATTCGTTGCATAAACCCTTCTTCCTGCGTATAATCGCCCAGGCCGGATGTATGGTCCATCAATTGTTGAATGCTAATGGACGCTGCCATTGCTTTGGGGAAACCCTGCAGGTATTTACCCAGTTTGTCAGATAAATGCAGTTTATTTTCTGCAGCCAGTTGAAGGATGATTATTTTGGTGAACATTTTTGAGATGGAGCCTATCTGGAAAGCAGTATTGGCATTGTTCTTTTTTTGTGCGGCTATATCTTCATATCCAACACTTGTCTGGTATACTATGCCCTGCCTGTTTGCAACAAGCAGATTGCCTGAAAAAAGACCTTTCTCGTAAGCCTTATTGACCAGGCTGTCAAATTGTGCAACCAATCTATTGTTATCGCCCTGCGACCAAAGCAAAGCAGGTAATGCCATGAACAGAAATAAAATTTTTGTATGCATTTTTTTAATTGAGTTCATAAAAGTACCTGCATTTAAACGGAGGAAATACAAAGACAGGTTAATCAAGGTTAATATTTTACCGGCAAAATAAAACCCGGCATTTGCCGGGCTGTATTTATTTTTTTAACGACTTCCTTTTTGCTTCGATCAAATCATCGAATTGTGTCAAACTCAGTTGTTTGGCAATAATATGTTTGTCCTTGTCTAACAGGTAGATAGTAGGGGTTTTGTAAATATCGTAGAGCTGTCTGAAATTGGGCTTACCTGCTTTTTCAACGGCAGTTTTTGCTTCTTTGGTTTCATATGCATGCACCCACTCTTCCGGAAGGTTTTTTTCATGGATGAATTTTTTCCAGGCAGGAATTTCATTCTCATAAATGTTCACAGAATACACTGCTACACCATAAGATTTCCATTTCGCCTTGTATAAGGAATCGAGCCTTGGAATTTCTTCCTTACAATGCCCGCAATTGGGGTCCCAGAAAGCTACAATGGTAAAAGGTGCATTGATGCTGTACAATTGCCTTGTTTTGCCCATGGTATCTGTTAGGTCAAGCATGGGTGCCTGCTGCCCAATTTGATTGGTCATTAAACTATATGCCCTTTCAGTAATTGTTTTTCTGGAAGCGGGATTCAGTAATACCGTATCACCTTTGGCATAAAAATTTTCAAACAAATAAACAAAAACCTTGTCCTGCCCCATAAACTCCGGGTTCATGTATTTGTTGGTAAACTTGGTTAAGAGGTAGGGGTATATTTCCTTTCCTGTTCTGGCAGACAATAAAATGTATTTGATTTCATTGATGATGGAATCCGGATCGGGGTAAACCATGCTTTTAAAATACTCGTCCAGCTTTGGCTCAAAAAATGGCGTTCTCAGCAACCTGTCATCATTGAAAAGCACATCATCCCAGTAATGTTCTTTTACAAAGCGATAGGGGTATAAGGAATCTGCTTTTCCATTTATTACCGGGATGGCAGGCGGGGTAGGCCTCTTCATCGCAGTTAGTAACATAGACAGCAAGGCGCCCGGATTTTTTTTAATCACAGATTCGCGGTAATCCTGCAATTCCTTATCGGCTGCAACGATGTTTTTCCTGATTTTGTCAGAGTCGTCTTTCGACCTGGCTGCTCTGTAATCATTCTCCATTTGCGCAAGTGCCATCCCTTTGGAGCCGGTAAAAACGGCATAGGACTTATACAAATCATTATCCGGAGAACCGGTGATGACTGCTTTATCTTTGAAAGCGGTATCTGCTACAATACTGAACTGCTGCTTTTTGTCCATTAAGAGATCAAACTGGATAACCAGTTGCGGACTAACAACAAAATAGATTCCTCCGGTTAGTTTTGTGGGCCCTTTGAAAACGCCCTGGCTTTTATCATTTAAGAAAGTAGAATCAACCAAGGCTTTACCGTTACCGTAATAGCTGCCCAGGTAAACCTTACAGTTTTTCAAAGGGGTTAGGGTTATGGAAATATTTCTGCCCTTATCGGTAGCAGCTGTTGTTGTGTTGGTTTTAGGGGCATTGCTAACCGGTTTCTGTTGTGCAACAGCAAGAAAATGGCCTGAAATAGTGACTGCTAAAATGATAAATCGCCTCATATAAGTAGTATTCGGGGTAAATTTAGTTAAATAGGCAGTTGCACACGTTAAACAGTTCCAAAAAATCAAAGCGGGCTCTCTTTTCATTCCTGCGGATTGATGGTTACATTTGCACCCGTGAGAAAACAAAGAAAAAACATCGTTTTAGAGAAAGTGCTGGTAGAGGATTATGCTGCCGAAGGTAAATCCCTTGCCCGGGTAGAGGGCAAAGTGGTTTTTATTGAAGGTGCCGTACCCGGAGACCTGGTAGATGTACAATTGTCGAAGAACAAATCGGACTGGGCCGAAGGGCATACTGTTAAAATACATACCCTCTCTGCCGACAGGGTCACACCTTTTTGCAGTCATTTTGGTATTTGTGGCGGCTGCCAATGGCAAATGCTGCCCTATGATAAGCAGCTTTATTACAAGCACAAACAGGTAAGTGATAACCTAAGCAGAATTGCCAAAGTTGTACTGCCAGCAATAAAACCCATTATTGGTGCGGAACAGATAACCCATTACCGCAATAAGCTGGAATATACTTTTGCCACCAGCAGGTTTATACCAACCGAAGAATTCAGGAAGATGAAGGCGGAGGGTTTTCCGCAGGCCGAAAAGCCCGGTGCTGCCGGTTTTCATGTAAGAGGGTTCTTTGATAAGGTAGTGGAAATTGATACCTGTTATTTGCAGGATGAGCCAACCAACCATATCCGAAAAGCAGTAGCACAGTTTGCCATCGATCACCGGCTCCCTTTTTACAATACCCGTACACACCAGGGCTGGCTGCGAAACATGTTTGTCAGAAATTCCACTACAGGAGAATTGATGATTAATGTGGTACTGGGTTATGAGGATGAGCCCCACCGGGTAAAACTGATGGAAACATTGTTGCAGCAATTTCCACAAATCACCACATTATTGTATACCATCAATACCAAAAAGAACGACAGCCTGTTCGACTTAAACCCGCAAACCTATACAGGTAAGGGTTATATCATGGAAAAGCTGGAAGACTACCGGTTTTTGATCAGCCCGAAATCTTTTTTTCAG
>JBDKLG010000083.1:0-6116 GCA_039795695.1 Bacteroidota bacterium | reverse complement strand
GATTGCAGCAAACAGAGCTGATTAAGCAGCATTGCATCAGCACCGGAAACCTGTATTTACAAAGGCTGGGAGATGCATTAAACGGATGCCATTTAATAGTAGAAAAAATAAATAAAGAAATCAGCGAAAACCCACCTGTTGCTGCAAACAAAGGGAATGTGATACGTGAGGGTGTGCATGCGGAAATGGATCAGTTAAGGGCTATTGCATCGGGTGGAAAAGAGTTTCTGGTCAATATTCAACAGAGAGAATCTGAACAAACCGGCATTTCGTCGCTCAAAATAAGTTTCAACAATGTATTTGGCTACTACCTTGAAGTAACAAATGTTCACAAAAATAAAGTGCCTGCTAATTGGATCAGGAAACAAACCCTTGCCAATGCTGAACGTTATATCACCCCGGAATTAAAAGAATATGAAGAAAAAATAACGGGTGCAGAAGATAAGATTCTGTCTATTGAACTGGCGATTTACGACAAACTTTTACTTGCCTTACAGGACTATATTGCCCCCATGCAGGTTAATGGCAGTATATTGGCTACCCTGGACTGCCTGTTATGTTTTGCGGAGAATGCCCTGCAGTTCAACTACAAAAAACCGGTTTTGCATGAGGGTTTTGAACTCGAGTTGTATGATAGCCGCCACCCTGTTATTGAAAGAAATCTGCCTGCAGATGAACAATATATCAGTAACAATATTAGCCTGGACCCTGCCGAGCAACAGATCATCATTTTAACCGGGCCAAATATGAGTGGTAAAAGTGCTATCCTGCGCCAAACCGCACTGATCACCCTTATGGCACATATGGGAAGTTTTATTCCTGCTTCTTCAGGTAAACTGCCCCTGACCGACAAAATATTTACGCGAGTAGGTGCCAGCGATAATTTAAGTGGCGGCGAATCTACCTTCATGGTAGAAATGAATGAAACTGCCAGTATCATCAACAATATTTCGCCAAGAAGCCTGGTATTGCTGGATGAAATTGGCAGGGGCACATCTACTTATGACGGCATTTCGATTGCCTGGAGCATCGTTGAATATTTACAAAAATCAACTGCCGCCCCTAAAACCCTTTTTGCCACACATTACCATGAATTAAATGAACTGGAGAAGAAATTAACCCGGGTACAGAATTTTCATGTAACACATAAGGAAATCGGCAATAAAATTGTTTTCCTGCGAAAACTGGCCAGGGGCGGAAGCACGCATAGCTTTGGCATTCATGTAGCAAAAATGGCGGGAATGCCCCCCTCACTCATTGAAAGAGCCGATGCTATTTTAAGGCAATTGGAAGAAACCCATGTGGGAGAGTCCGAACAATTGGATACAAAGTCAGATGCACAGAAACAATTAACAGAGAATATCCGGAAATTGACTATGCCTCAAATGCAGTTATCCATTTTTGACGCTCATTCACAAACATTTGAAGACATCAGAAAAATGCTGAGCGAAATGGATATTAACCGGCTCACCCCGGTTGAGGCCCTGATGAAACTCAATGAAATAAAGGGTTTACTAAAATAACCCCTCCTACCTTTATGAAACAATTCATTACCCACTTTGCATTGGTTGTAAAAGACTACGATGAAGCCATCGCCTTCTATACCCAAAAACTCGACTTCGATTTGATAGAAGACACCCCATTGTCTGCCACAAAAAGATGGGTATTGGTTGCCCCGAAAGGATCTGCTGAATGCTGCATCTTACTGGCAAAAGCTGCCAATGACCTGCAATTAAGCCGTGTGGGCAACCAAACAGGCGGAAGAGTTTTTATGTTTTTACAAACAGATAATTTTCAAAGGGATTATGAACGAATGGTTGCCCGGAATGTAAAGTTCATTAGAGAACCCCAAACAGAGGAATATGGCACCGTAGCTGTTTTTGAAGACCTGTATGGCAATCTTTGGGATTTGATCGAGCGGAAAAAATAATTTTTCTTTCAACTACCCTTATTCTTTTACCCAACACTTTAATAGCTGATCATCAGCGCTCGCAATCTCATGAAAGCTGTGTGGTATCTCATCTTCAACACTATGAAAACTTACCAGCCTGGTTCCTGAGGGCCTGGTTTCCAATTGCCTTAATACATAGGCAGAATACGCTCTGAACAAATCGCCTGAATAGGATACTGCATCATCTATACGAAACCCTTCATCAATATTTTCAAAAAAAGAATTAAAAAAATAAAAATGCCTGTAGGCGGAAAAATCAATATTGATAATATTTGAATGAATGAATTGTACATTGGTGAGTTGAAGCTTTACCCTTGCACTTTCTGCGGCTTCTACCAATTCCTTACGCTGTTCAACTCCTGTAAAAAAACAATCCGGCCGGTAAAAAGCTGCTGCAAGACAAAACTTGCCTGCACCGCTCCCAATATCCAGTACTTTGTTGCTTTTTTGTAATGTTAGAAATTCTACTGCTTTTTTAGCAATAGCCAGTGGCGTCCAGTGCATATTTATCTGGGAATGAAAATGCGCGGGAAACAATTGATTAAACTGGTCATCAGAGATAAACCACCGGTCGCTTGATTGATTTGTTTTGGAATACATTGGCATGTTTCATCATTTCGGTTCACAGAAACCCGTATATCCCAAAGTTACGCTTATCCTTCCTATCGGTTATCAGAGATAGGACAGCCACCATTTATTATGATGAGCCTTATAAATGCTGTATTTTTTGCACAAAGGGTACAAAGCTGCAACCAATCCAATCCATATCAAATAAACAATGCCCAAAGAAAACCCAAACTCATTTGGTCTGAATAGCATCATCCCTCCTGTTGCCTCTGAAAAATTATGGCCGCTTGCAAAAAACACAAGCATACATAGGAAATGAAGAACAAAAAAATGAAGCAGGTAATAAAACATGGGAACGCGGCCATATATTACCGCAATATCTGCCCAACCTGATCTTAGTTTCTCAAGCCAGGCAAGTACCATCAATCCAGGCCCGATGGTCATACAGACATAGAGTAAAGAAGGGGGATATTTGGTAACATTAAAAAAAGAAAGAAGCGTAGCAATATCATCTTTCTGGGTAGTCCACTTCGACAAATCTCCATACACATTTAAAAAACGCAGGAGGATGAAGGCAAAAACTGCAGTCAATCCGTAAGACATCAGTTTCTGTTTTCTTTTTGCTGCATCATACCCCTCATCAAACAAAGTACCTAAACAATAACCTAATAACATAATTCCGGGCCATGGCAATAAGGGATAAAATACCCCAAAAAATCTCCCAGGCGCATACTGTGTAAAATATTGCTGGTGTAGTATTCCCCACCACAAAGGCACATCGGCTGCTTTTACAGCGTTAAAACTATCCAACAGATTATGTCCGAGAATCATCCCCAGCCCAATACCCACATTCACATACAATGGAAAATAAATAAATCCAGCCAGTAACAACATCGACACTCCCGTTACCCAGATTACCTGCAGGCCAACAAAATGATAGGCAGGGTCAAAGCTGAAAACAAAATTGAATACCAGCAATTCAAATACGATCAACCAACTACCTCGCTTAAGTAAAAAAATCGCCAATTGTTTTTTGGTTTTTTTTCTTCCTGAAAGAAATGCAGATGTGCCGGCCAGGAATACAAATAGCGGTGCACAAAAATGAGTAATCCACCTGGTAAAAAACAAAACAGGCGTTGTGGTAGCCGGATCTGTCGGATCGCCAGTCATGGCATTTATATGGAAGAAATCCCTTGTATGGTCCAGCGCCATGATGATCATGATAATACCGCGCAATACATCAATTGAGTCGATTCTTTTTTTTGAAGCAGCAATGGTCTGATTCATTTGTATGGTTTGCAGTAAAATAAGTAATCTTTCGCTTAAATCATACCATCTAGCCATATTGTGGTGCAAAAAAAAACGCAACCGGACTGGCCGATTGCGCATGGAAACAGCTGTTTAAACTATTTCTTGAGGTATGTTTTAATTTGCTGGTGCACCGAGTTACTCAGGGGCACAACCGGTAAGCGAACAATATTTTCCAATAAACCCTGTTCATACATAAATGCTTTAACTCCTGCAGGGTTGTTTTCACAAAACATCAAATCATAGGCGTCCAGTAATCTGTCGTTGATTTTCTTCGCTGCTGCAAAATCGCTTTTCAAGCCAAGTCTTACCATTTCAGCAAACTGTGCGGGGAATGCATTGGCAGCTACGCTAATAACGCCATGCATGCCACAAGCCAGTTGTGGCAGGGCCAAAGCATCATCGCCGCTTACAAGTAGAAAATCTTTGGGCATATCTCTCAGTATCTGCATACACTGAAGCATATCTCCCCCTGCTTCCTTCATCCCTGCAATATTGCCTATTTCATGAGCCAGCTTCAATGTGGTGGCTGCAGTCATATTTCTTCCGGTTCTTCCGGGAACATTGTACAACAAGAGCGGTTTGGGCGATTCTTTCGCAAGTACTTTGTAATGCTGAAAGATACCTTCTTGTGAGGGCTTATTATAGTTAGGTGAAGCGCTTAGCACAGCAACGGCTTTTTCCAGTGGAAAATGGTGAAGGTCATGTACCAGATCAGCCGTATTATTTCCCCCAATGCCCACTACCACCGGAACACGTTCTGCTACTTTTTCAAAAGTATAATTTACAATATCGAGCTTCTCAGATTTTTCGAGTGTAGGGGTTTCACCGGTAGTTCCCAGTGTAACCAAGTATTCTACCCCTCCCTTGATCATTGCGTCAATAATTTTCCCTAAAGACTCAAAATCAACTTTTGACTGTGTAGTAAAAGGTGTTACCAGTGCCACCCCTGTTCCCTGTAGCTGTTCACGTAATGACATGTGTTGTGTGTATTTTCGGATTTATATTAGCGGATTACGGATTTGTGAGGGATGAATTCTTTTCCTCCTGCTCCATGCGATTAGCTGACTGCCGTTTCTTCCCAGAATCCCATTTTACCATATTTCTCAATTCGTTCATTTATTCTTTGCGCAGGGTCCTTATCACTAATTTCCCTCAGTGTTTTTAGCAAATAAGATTTTAGAATCGCAGCCGCATCTGTATAGTCCCAGTGTGCTCCGCCCAATGGTTCATGAACAATTTCATCCACCAAACCAAAGCCTTTCATATCCGTAGCAGTAAGGCGGAGTTGTTCAGCAGCTGTTTCTTTTTTATCCCAGCTTCTCCATAAAATAGAACTACAGCTTTCAGGCGAAATAACGGTGTACCAGGTATTCTCCATCATCAGCACTTTGTCGCCCACACCAATTCCCAATGCACCCCCGCTTGCACCCTCACCAATAATTACCACTATTACGGGTACTTTTAAGCGAATCATTTCATAAATATTTCTGGCAATGGCTTCACCCTGACCACGCTCTTCTGCCTCCAGTCCGGGGTAGGCACCCGGAGTATCAATCAGGCAAATGACCGGCTTTCCAAACTTTTCTGCCAACTTCATTAATCGCAATGCTTTTCGATATCCTTCCGGATTGGCCATTCCAAAATTGCGCAACTGCCTCGCTTTTGTATTGATGCCTTTTTGCTGGCCAATCATCATCACGGTTTCCCCATCCAGCTGGGCAAATCCACCCACCATGGCTTTATCATCCTTGAAATTTCTATCTCCGTGCAATTCAACAAAATTGGTGCACATATTCTCAATATATTTCAGGGTATAGGGCCTGTCGGGATGCCTGCTCAATTGTACTCTCTGCCAGGGCGTAAGATGGGCAGTAATTTCCTTGCGCTTGTCTAAAATAGATTCTTCCAGTTGCTGAAGCGTTGAAGTATAATCTATTTTAGGGTTCTTCTCAGCCAGTTTTTGGGTATCATCGATTTGTTCATACACTTCCTTAATCGGCTTCTCAAAATCGAGGAATTGTCTGTTCGGGTATTGAGGCATAATGGTGTATTAAGGCAGTAAAAATACGGTTTGAAATTTTTTTATGAAAAGATTTGTTTGAACCCCCCCGCCCCCCTATCTTTGCCGTCCGAAAAAAGAGGGTTTAAAGCCCTTTTTTTGGCCAAGGATCGGTAGTTCAGTTGGTTAGAATGCCGCCCTGTCACGGTCCCGAGTGCTCGGGACGGGTTCGAGGTCAACAGGTTAAAAAGTTCTTTATGTTTTATGTTTATTTGCTCCAATCTGATC
>JBDKLG010000082.1:0-28616 GCA_039795695.1 Bacteroidota bacterium | reverse complement strand
TCTGTATTGCCCGGTGCACCTTCGGCTGTGAGTTTTACCAATCCTGCCAACCCTTCCACCACCGTGAACGGATTGAGTGCAGGTACTTATTTCTTTGTGTGGACCATCTCTAATAATGTCTGTGCCGATTCCAGAGACACTGTGCAGGTTATTGTTTATCCGCCGGCAAAGGGAGGACTTCTACGTGCGGATGAATTTGTTTGCGTTATTTCCAATAGCGGGAATATTACTTTAAGCGGGTTTACCGGAACCATTGATCATTGGGAAATATCGGTTGACAGCGGTAGTACCTGGACCACTGTTCTTTCAACAAAAAACGTATACCCCTACGCTAATTTAAATACCACTACTTTGTTCAGAGTGCTTGTATCCAGTGGCTCCTGTAATAGTGTTTACAGCAATACTGTAAAAATAAATGTGAATACAGCAACAGTGGCAGGCAAGTTAAGTACACCCAGTGTAAAAGTTTGTGCCACTTATAATAATGGAGATTTGTTGTTAAGCGGTTATAGCGGAACCATTTTACAATGGGAATATTCAGCCGATGATGGAAAAAACTGGGACTCCGTTAAATTATCGACAGGCATTTATTCTTATCAAAACCTGGTTAATCATTCAATGTTCCGGGTGTTGGTTCAAAATGGTGTTTGTCCGGCTTTATATTCAGACACAGTCCGTATTGATATTGATGCTGCAACTATTGCGGGAACATTAACGGGAGCTGCAACTATTTGCAATGGTAATAACAGCGGAAGGATGCAGTTAACAGGCAATACAGGAAAAGTGCTACACTGGGAAAGTTCAACAGACAATGGTATTAGCTGGAACCTGATTGCAACAACCGCTTATTTTTATGATTATACCAATTTAAATACCACAACGCTGTTCAGGGTGTTGGTTCAGAACGGTGTTTGCGGAATGGTTTATTCGAATATGGTGCTGATTACTGCCATTCAACCCGTATCGGTAGCAAATGCAGGACCGAACCAGGTTTTGTGCCATTCGGATTTTTCTACCATCCTTGAAGGAAATACACCTGTTTCCGGAACAGGAAAATGGACGATGTTAAAAGGCCCGGCAGCGGTTTCATTTTCAGATCCCACATCGGCCCGTACGGTTGTGAATGGTTTAATTGCAGGCAGGTATTTATTTGCATGGACGATATCCAATGGCATTTGCCCTTCTTCTGAAAGTACAGTAACTGTTGATGTAGATAATATCCGTTCTAATTTCAGGATCGCGGCCATCTACGACTGTGGCAAAACGACTTTCCGTTTTCTGGATTCATCCAGAGCAGTTTTTGGTATCAGAGAGCGTGGTTGGTCGGTAAACCCCGGTGATACCATCAGGGATATGAATACGGTTCAAACCTATTTGAAGGAGGGGAAATATTTTATCAGCCTCACTGTTATCAGCAATACCGGTTGTGCAAGTACAGCTTCTGCCAATTTTCCTGTAAGT
Organism: Bacteroidota bacterium; assembly: GCA_039795695.1. Taxonomy (GTDB): domain Bacteria; phylum Bacteroidota; class Bacteroidia; order Chitinophagales; family Chitinophagaceae; genus Sediminibacterium. The sequence continues at coordinate 27,155 of JBDKLG010000082.1, read as the reverse complement.
GTGTATGAATTTCCAAAAGCAGATATTAATGCGATAAGCGATGCCTGCAAGAGTCAGTTGCTGCAATTATCGCCCACTGTAAATTCAAAGGATTCCATCCTCTATCTTTTATGGAATCTGGGAAATGGCCAGAAGACAAGGGTTACAGACCCAAGAGCACAGTACAATATTGAGGGAGAGTACACGGTTAAGCTGGTCGTATCTACTATCAACAATTGCTATGATTCAGCTTACAAACAGATTGTTATACACCCCAATCCGGTGATTACCGTTTCTGCTGACCAGCGTGTTTGCAGGGGTGATTCTCTCCAATTAAAAGCAGATGGTGCAATCAGTTATATCTGGAAGGATGAAAACAACAATGTCTTATGCAGTTCCTGTGCTTCAGCCACCATCAGGCCCGTTGGCTCTGCCAGTTATAAAGTAATTGGCGTGAATGCATTTGGCTGTACGGAAACCGCTTCTACCAATGTCAGGGTTATTCAGCCTTTTAAGATAACTGCTACACCGCTTGATACCATTTGTATGGGCGATACGAAACGGATTTTTGTAAACGGCGCACAGGTATATAACTGGCAATATGACCCAAGTTTAAGCAGTACCATCGTACCCAATCCTTATGTTTCTCCAAGGGTAACCACCACCTACCGTGTTACCGGCAAGGATTTGTATAACTGTTTTGCCGATTCGGCAAGTATTAAAATAACTGTTGGAAACCCAACAGATATCAGTATCGGGAGGGATACGGTTATTTTAACGGCGGCCCCGATTGAGTTACATGCAACAGCATCTATGCAGAATATCCGCAAATGGCAGTGGAAAGGGAATGCTACTTTTTCCTGTTTAAACTGTTCCACCACTGTTGCCAAAGTGGTGATGGATGAAGTATTAACCTGTACCGCCACCAATGTTTATGGATGTGTGAGTGTAGATACCATTCAAATCAAAACATTCTGTCCCGGTGCTGAAGTATTTATCCCCAATGCATTTTCGCCTGATGGGGATGGTATCAATGACAAACTATATGTACAGGGTCGCGGGTTAAAAATCATCAAAAGTTTCAGGATTTATAATCGTTGGGGAGAACTGGTTTTTGAGAAAATAAATTTTATGCCGGGTGATGCCGCAAATGGATGGGACGGAAAAGTAAGGGGAAAAGCTGCAACACCTGATGTATTTGTATATGTATGTGAAGCGGTATGCGACCGTGGCGTACCTGCACTATTCAAAGGAAATGTTGCCATCTTAAAATAAATTGTTATGAAAAAATATTTACACTTATTTGTTGCAGTTTTGTTATTGAACAGTTTTGTTTCCAAAGCCCAGGACTACACTTTTTCCCAGTTTTACGAACAACCACTTCTGAGAAATCCTGCATTGGCCGGTTTATTCAATGGAGACATCCGCGTTTCTATGGCATACCGCAATCAGTGGGGTGCCATTACTGTTCCTTATCGAACAAGTTCCCTAAGTGTTGAACACAAGATACCTGTTGGCAAACATGATGATATTCTTACCATTGGCTCTCAAATGAGTATGGATGCAGCAGGCGATATTCAGCTGAAAAGAACCCAGTTCTTACCGGTACTTAATTTTCATAAATCGCTGAATGCCGATAAAGACACTTACCTCTCTCTCGCTTTTATGGGAGGGCCTGTAAACAGTCAGTTTGATGCCAGTCAGTTAAAAATGGGCGACCAGTTTGTGAATGGCAGTTTCAGTGCATCAAACGGAACTGCACAGCCAATAACCAATAACAGTTACTCGTACTGGGATTTAAGTACCGGCTTATGTTTTAGTAGTGAACTGGAAAACAAAACGAAGTTTTATATTGCTGCAGGCCTAGCTCATTTTACCCGGCCTACCATCAGGTCCATTACCACCACTGAAGCAAATTTTCTTTCTCCCAAACTGAGCATCAGTATCGGATCAAATGCGCCAATAGGTCAAAGGGGGCGTTTGATTTCTTTTGCCGATTATTATACACAAACAGGCAATCACCAGTTTTTAGGAGGCGTCCTGCTGGGCATGGATCTTACACCCATTGATGCCGATGAGCCTGCTTCCATTTATTTTGGCAGTTTTATCAGGTGGAATGATGCCATCATCCCTGTTATTAAAATGGACTTCAACCACCTGAGTATTGGGGTAAGCTATGATGTAAATATATCCAGGCTGAATGTTGTTTCTAATTGGCGGGGGGGGCTTGAATTAACCGCGTCTTATCGTGGCTTCCTCAAAACGCATAATTCAACCCTGGATAAAGTACGCTGTGTAAGATTTTAAAATAGTTGTTTTTTGCGAATTGTTGTATTTTACGGGTACAATCATTTTATATGCAAAAATCAATGTCAGAAGCACTGAAGCAAATCAGTTTTTATGTATTGCTGGTTTTCCTGGGTATTTTTTTATTCTTACAGCTTTCTTCTTTTCTCCCCGCCTTGCTTGGCGCTGTTACTTTATATGTGCTTTTGCTCAAACCCATGATTTACCTGGTTAGCAAAAAAAAATGGAAAGCGCCACTGGCAGCTACACTCCTGATGTTTATTTCTTTTGTTTTGGTATTGCTTCCACTGAGTTGGTTCATCAATATTTTTTATTCTAAAATAGATTATGCCATCCAGCACTCCAATGAAGTAATTGCCGGCCTCGAAAGTTTTATTGATCACATACAAAAGGATTATCATATTACACTGATTAGTGATAAAAACCTCGAAAGCCTTGGGTTAGCCATTGCAGGAATGTTACCTAAAGTACTGGGGGCCACTTTTAATACAGTCATCATTGTGGTAATCATGTATTTTATACTCTATTTCTTATTGGCAAACTATGCTGCCTTAGATGCCTGGATATACAAGAACATCCCTTTGAAAAATGAAAACATGAAGAGGGTCGACAATGAAATCAGCATGCTCATCCTTTCCAATGCACTGGGAATACCTGTTACCGCAATTTTACAAGGGGTTATTGGTATTGTGGGTTATTATTTTCTTGGGGTAGAAGACTTACCCTTCTGGTTTGTGGTAACATGCCTTACCGCCATGGTACCCATGATTGGTTCTGCACTTGCCTATATTTCCATCGCAATCTTATTTTTTGCTCAGGGAGATTCTACCCGGGGTATATTAACCCTTGCCTATGGACTGGTCATCATGAATGTACTTGACAGTGTTTTCAGGATCGGCATCCAGAAAAAATTCGGGAATACCCATCCATTGGTAACGGCTTTTGGCGTGATTGTGGGTATTAACCTCTTTGGATTTATCGGACTGGTATTCGGACCAATCCTGATTTCCTTGTTTATATTGCTGGTCCGGATTTATATCAATGAGTTTGGCGACCACAAAACCGATCAAAGTACGAACCAGTAAGCTGCAAGCTGACAGCCGATGCCCACAGCTAATCCGGCATAGATTTCCTTATTTGTGTGGTCGCTTACCAGGAAACGGCTGGTACAGATAATACCGGTGAGCAAAGTGGCAACGCTGATGGACAACCCCAGTGGAAGTTGATAATAAAAAGCAAAAAGGATAATGGCAGCCATTCCTCCACCTGCGGCCATCCCGTGTAAACTGATTTTATAATAATTGTTCAGTATCAGTCCGAAAACAGTTGAAGCAAAAATACCTGCATAGAAGAATTTCAACACCTGTGGCTGGTCGGTAAAGTTTCTGCTCAGATAGTACATCCACCAGTAAAAAAACATGGTAATTACATAAGGAACAATTCTCTCCTTTTGTGTTCTCAAGTAAATGCTTTCACTGAATTTCAAGCGCCACAATAGGAATACTGCAAATGCCGGGAAGAACGCCGTAAACCAGAAAGTACTGAACAGCCTTAGCTTTAACTGGAAATCGCTAATACCCGCAAATTCATAAGGTACTTGCATTACCAAAAAAAGGAACACATAAGTAGGTATGAACAGGGGGTGAAATAGATAAGAAATCAGTTTGGCGGGTATGGTTAGATAAGCCGGGTATCCTGTATTTTCAGAAGAAAAAGCCTGGTTCATAACTGCAATGTTACGGGTTTTCCTTTTTCACTTTAATAAAATATATAACAGTATTATGTTCCAGGTCGCTGGCTACATTTACTTCGGTACGTTTGTTTTCTCCATCCGTAATAATCATCAATGCCGAATTGGGGGGCGTTAACCCCATATTTTCTGCAAAGAAAATCATTTCATTTTTCGACTGATCGGCATTGAGTTTAACATAGAAAGTGATGGGCTTATTTACCATCAGTACCTGCTTATAGGAAACCAACTGTTTATTGTAAATAACCGATACGGTATCATAATCAAATACACCATTGTCGTATAAGTCTACCCGTACCGAGTCGGAACTGGAATACAGGAACAAAGGTTTTCTTGGCGTTCTTTTGGTCATTTCTTCCACAATTTCTTCCGATTTGGTTCTGGGTGAAAAATCAAGCAGGGAAATAACCGGTAGGCGGTATTTGAGTTCAGCTGTGTCTTTTTTTGCGGGTCTCACCTGCTCTTTGGTACCGCGTGCAGCAACAGTTGCATAGGTCTTTCTCTGAGGGGCAGACTTGTCCCTGTTTTTTTCTGGTTCCTGTGAAATTTGCTTATGGGCAGCAAGGGGGTTGACTGATTTCAGGTATTTGGTCCTGTTTTTTGTTCCCGATAAATGAACAGTGCCCTTTGTTGGCCCATTGTTTATTGAAGCAGGCAGCTTTGTATTTTCCTTGCCAGCGGTGTTTTTTTCTGCAATCGTATCTGCCGGGTGTTGTACAAGATATACGATGGTATCGGATTTGTTATTGCCTTTATTACCCTGTTTAAAATCAACTATATCCAATTCGTTGCCAAACGGACGCCATACAGGTTTCTTTTCCCTGGTTAGTATTAAATCTGATCGCCGGTTGGCAATTTGCTTATCGGCTTTATAAGAACTGTCTTCCTTACAAGGCATGACAAAATGCTGTTTGCCAAAGAAATCAATATTGATGCGGTTTACAGCGATTCCTTTTTTAATAAGATATGCTTTTACCGACTCAGATCTTTTTCTCGACAAAGCAATGTTCGCCGCATCAGTTCCTTTACAGTCGGTAAAACTTGCAATCAGGATATTTAATTCAGGCCTGCTTTTTAATTGAGCAACCATCTTGTCTAAGCTGGCAAAATCAATTTTTCGAAGGGCTGAGCTGGCAAAATTATAATTGATAAAAATTCTCGAAACTGTAATGGCTTTGATGGAATCGAGCAAATGAGCTTCATTTTTAACTGTTTCTTCAGCGGGCGCTATCGCCGGTTTTATTTCTTCCCGGATAAGTGGTTTAACAGTTTGAGCAGCGATTGTATCGGTTTTTTTGATGGCAACTGATTGAAAAATTTCCAGGCAACAGGAAGAAGCCCTGTCGGAACTCAGGTAAGCCGTATCGGAAATACCTTTTTTGCTGAAATATAAATCGTCTTTCACCGAATTAACCGGCCGGCCTGAATTTAAAACGGCAAAGGGCCAGTTATTTTCATCAAGGTTTCCTTTTGTCTGAAAAATATCGAAGCCTCCCATGCCAATTCTTCCATCTGTACTAAAATAAAGTATGGAAGCATCTCTGTCGTAATAAGGTGTTAATTCATTTTCCCGGGTATTGATTACCGGACCAAGGTTTTTGGCCAGGCCTTCGGGATATTTGTTTTCCAGGCCTACCATCCATAAATCGAATTTGCCCAATCCACCGGGTTGGTTGGATGAGAACAATAGTATCTTGTTGTCTTTGGTAATAAAAGGATGCCTGGAATCGTATCCCTGAATATTTACTGGTGCGGGGAGCAGCTGTGGCACTGACCAGGGAGAATCAATTGCTTTTCTTGATATAAAATAAATAGCCATGGACGATGGTCCTTTTTTATCGGCTTCTTTCCATCCTGTAAAAAAAAGGGTTAGCTGGTCTGCCGATAAGGAAGAAGCGGCCATATTCGCTCCCGGTGCGGCCAGAGCTGTTATTTTTTGTACGAAATTGCTCTTGAAATTTCCTGTATATAAGCGTAATGGAAATATTTTCTCCTTTTTATTGGTGAATTCATGCCTTGAACTTGTAAACAAATAATTATCGCCTCCCGTTGTTTCCAATGCAAAATCAGATCCGTCTGCCGAAACAGTAGCAGCGAGTTTTGTAACAACGGCAACAGGTAATTGCTTCCTGCTTTCCAGGTTCAGAACAGCTGAAGCCATACCTGTTTTTGCCTGCAAAAAAAGACTGTCATTTGTTTTATGTGTTTTAAGAAAATTCTCAAATGAAGCAATGGCTTTCTGCGGCTCATCCACTGCAAGCTGGCAGAATCCAAGCCAGAAAAGCGTCATCGGATTTTTGGCATCAGGTTGTGAAAGATAATATGCATACTGTATCCCGGCTTCCCGGTACATTTTATTCAGGCGATAGGAGTCGGCCAGTTTAAAAACCATCTCCGTTCTCCGCGAATGTTTAACATGTCCGCTTATAGATTTTCTCACCGACTGAAATGGATAAACAGCCATTGATGCTGGTTTAGCCAACGGACTGTCGTATAAAGCAGCTGCATATAATGTAGCTGCCTGGGAATAATTTTTTTGCTCAAAACTGATACCGGCCAATTTTTCTATCCTTCTTGCCGATTGTCCTGTGCTTAGCATTGGAAACAGGCAGACACCGAGAAGGATTCTCAGAAAACAGGGGGGGAAATTTATGCTATCTACAATCTTGGGCATACCGGTTTTGTTGTGGCTATTTTTTTGGGGTTGGTGAAACTGACGGATAATTCATACCCGCCATTCGCAGAAGAAACCGTTTTCAGCTGCGACATAGTAATATCATAACTGAAGCCAATGGTAATTCCGTTGAAATACAGTCCCAGGTTAGGCGAAAGCGCATCTCCCACTCTATAAACAGTTCCGCCTATCAGGCTTTTATCATCGTCCATTTTAAGGTTCACAGACAGTCCTGCTGTTGTTTCATGAGCAGTGCCCTGCAACTGGTATACTGCATGAGGTATTAAATCGATGCGTTCATTTATTTTCAGCCTTACACCTGCATGAAAGGAAAAACGCATGGGAATTAGCTGTGGGGTATTGTCTGATAAGAAATGATTGTCTGGCTGTGTAGGATGGAAAAGGCTTGTTCCGATATAGAGGTTGGCTTTTTTTGAAGGGTCTCCGTCAAAATACAAAAGGCCTACACTTCCGTCTAAACTTGTTGCGGCAGATTTCGAGAATGATTCATTGGCAGGCATTGAAGGGTCGAAACCAACTACAGGGTTAAACTGGTTACCAAACTGGAATTGGCCAATATCAATTTTCCTGTTCAGCAATCCCAATTGAAAACCGGTACATAAAATCTGGTGCTCAGACAAATGGGCCTGGTAAGAAAGAGACAGGTAGCCGCTGCTATATTTATAGGCGCCGCCACTTGTTTGCTGGTTAATGATGGTTGCACCAATTGCAAAATTGGCAGGCAGGGAAAAATCGGCAGAGAGGGCTTGGGAAACCAATGCCGACAGGGTTTCCGGCCATTGTTGCCGGTAATTTCCCGTAATACGAAAACCACCATCCATGGCTCCTGTAAATGCAGGATTGAGCCATAAGGGATAAGCATAGTATTGCGTAAAATGCGCATCAATCTGTGCATCGGTTTTAACCGATAAAAAAATCAGTATTCCAAAAAGTATCTTTATATGTTTACGCATGCTGTCATTTTATCGTAATAGTGTAACTGTTCCATTCCTGGTTACTTTTTTCCCATTCTGCATGATTGCTTCTAAAGCATATCGATAAATTCCGGCCGGTAGTTTATTGCCTTTTTCGGTACCATCCCATCCTGTTGCTAAATCATTGGAAACAAATACCTGTTTCCCCCACTGGTTATATATCATCAGTTTAATTGTATTGATGGCTGTACCATAAGCAAACCATAAGTCATTTATCCCATCACCGTTGGGAGAAAATGCATTGGGTGTATAAATACCATCGCCAAAAGGATTCAGGGTTGTTGCTACAGTTGTTGTTGTATCACTTGTTTGGCAGGAATAGGTTCCGTTTACTTTCAGAGAAACTGTAATGGTTTTATTGGGCAGCAAGCCTGAAATGCTTTGTGACAAAGCATTTGGTCCATTAGCCGGATAGAAAAAATTATTCGATCGATCTAAACTGAGCAGATAACTTGTTGCACCGGAAACCGGGTTCCAGCTAAACCGGATTCCGGAAACTGTTATTGAATCTGCTTTCAGTACCGGTTTTGGAAATGGCTGTCGAAGGATAATTCTTGTCTGGGCATTTTTAGCCGGACATATTGGCGTTGTTCGGGTAGCAGTAACAATAAAATCAGTGTTTTTGACAATGGCGGAGTTGCTGAAATAGCTGCCGCTGTTAATGATGGCTGCATTACCTGCCACATACCAGTTATAGACAAGTCCCGGCTGTGGTGAAACAATGAACAGGGAATCGGTTTCTCCCGGGCAAATGGAATCTTTTTCATTTTTAACTGTAAAGTCGGGAATAGGTGTTGCCAGCTGAATTTTACTGCTATCCGTTGCAATACATAATCCGGTTCTTAGTTTTACAAAATACGTGGCCGACTGTTTTACCGTAATTTTTCGACTTGTTTCGCCCGTACTCCAGTTAGTTGAATCAAAGCCATTGCCGGCATCAAGCATTACACTGTCGCCACATACCTGTAAATTTTTTACGAGCAGTGTTTGCATATTGGGTACAGTAATTTTGATGCTATCTGTACAAACAAGTCCTGCATAGGTTCTGGTGATTTTGTATTGTGTTGTTTGAAGGGGTTTAACCGTGATGGAAGAACTGGTATCACCCGTTGACCATTTCAATGATTTTATGTTTACAGGTACCAGGGTTGAATCGGGATAATAGGCCCAGATGCCATCGTATCTTGCCCAGATCATTCTTTTGCCAATGGCATCATAATAGGCATAGCCATTGGGTGCATTTACCGGCAACGCAGGAGGCAGGTCACCTTCGCCTATAAAAGAGATAAAGCCATTGTCTTTATTTCTACGAAACCGGTAAGTCTTATTGGTATTGGCTAATTGTGCATTTGCTGCTGCATTACCCGTTGGCTGGTAGCCCCCAAAAATATAAAACCGGGTTTTATCGTAATCGTAACCAAATGCACCTTCGTATTGAATGCTTGTATTGTTTACGGGAAGAATATTCTGAAATCGATAATTTGTCAGATCCAGTTCCCATAAGTCTTTCAGCCAGCAAAACATGCCGCCTGCTGTAGCCCAGGGGCTTCCCAAATTGCAAATTCCCGAAAGTTCATCGCCTGTATAATTTCCCTGGCCGGAGAATAGAAACAGTTTGGTGCCATCCTGATTGGTGCCCAGCAGGTTTCCTCCTTTGGGCGGAACAGAATCAATCAAAGCATTGGCACGCATTTGCTGCCATCCAGTTCCCGTGTTTTCAAAAATCCAGTTCTTCATCAGGTTGTATCCATAGCCTCCGTACAGTCCCGGCTGTTTGGTAAGAGGGTTCCAATAAGCAGATGCACCATAACATTCTCTGTCAATGTTTCCGGCACCTGCAACCATCCATGCACCCCCTGCAGCCGGAATGGTATACACAGTATCCCGGCCATTTCTCCAGCTTAATAAACGGTCATTGGAAAAATCATACACAAACTCGGTAAAATCTCCCGGCCAGTTTGTGGCATTGATGGTTGTAACAAGGTTGTTCTTTAAATCGTAGCGGAGAATTCTCTGGTGGATGATGGAATAGAGGTATTGCCTGTTTTTATCATAGCCATACGCTTTGATATTGAAGAGGATGGAATCAAGCGCGTTTTTTTTAATCAGTAATTTCCAAACGCCGGGTAATAATGAATCAGGAGCAGGTGGGTCGATTAGGTTGAGTATAACATTTGTGCCCGGGCAAATGGTTGTATCTTTTTGATACAGGAAAGGGCTGCAATTATTGGATTGCTGCGCCACAGCCCTGTATCCCATCAGGATGAGGCATGGATAAAGGATTAGTTGAAAAAAAAGTTGCCTTTTTTTCACAATGGTTTTTTATAGGATAGTTTACCAGCAAAAAATACATAACGAAGTTAGTTCTTGTTAAAGTATGGAGAGGGTCTGAATACCGTTTAAATAACGGAGATTATCGGTTTTTTCAACGCAAAAAACAGGGCAAACCACTACAATTGTTTGCGTAAACGGGCAACAGGTACATTTAACTGTTCGCGGTATTTCGCAACAGTTCTTCGGGCAATATTATAGCCTTTTTCCTGCAACATATCTGTCAGTACTTCGTCGCTTAGCGGTTTTCTTTTGTCCTCGGCCTCAATGATGTCACTAAGAATCTTCTTCACTTCTCTTGTGCTTACTTCTTCGCCACTATCGGTACTCAGTGATTCACTGAAAAAGAATTTCAACCGGTAGGTACCAAATTCTGTTTGAACAAATTTGCTGTTGGCAACGCGGCTAACGGTAGATATATCGAGACCGGTTAGCTCTGCAATATCTTTTAATATCATGGGCCGCATCACTGTTTCATCACCTGTAAGAAAAAATTCCTGCTGGTGTTTCATAATGGCACCCATGGTTCCAATCAGGGTGTCCTGCCTTTGCTTAATCATGTCAATAAACCATTTGGCAGAATCTATCTTTTGTTTGATGAAAAGCACTGCTTCTTTCTGCCGCTTGTCTTTTTTACTTCCTTTTTCATACTCTTTCAACATGTCGCGGTAGCCTTCACTGATGCGAAGATCGGGTGCGTTCTTCGCATTCAGGGTCAGTTCCAGTTTACCATTGTTATTGATTACAAAAAAGTCGGGTACAATATAGGTTTCGGCTTTATTGATCTCGCCTATATTTCCCCCTGGTTTGGGGTTTAGTTTAATGATCTGACCAATTACTTCCTTCAGCTGTTCGTCTGTTAAATTCAAACTGCGTTGAATTTTTTCATAGTGCTTCTTGGTAAACTCATCAAAATATTTGGTCAGAATCTGGACTGCCAGTTCCACACTGATCCCCTCGTGCAGTTTCCTGTTTAGCTGCAACAACAAGCACTCCCGCAAATCCCTTGCACAAACCCCCGGAGGGTCAAACTGCTGTATTTGTTTGATCAGTACCTCTATTTCTTTCTCTTCTACCACCAGGCTCTGCCGGAATGCGAGGTCGTCCGAAATAGAAGACAGTTCTCTGCGCAGGTAACCATCGTCGTCCAGGCTTCCCACAATCTGTTCGGCAATTTTATAATCCCTTTCATCCAGCTCCAGCATACCCAATTGGTCTATCACCAGATCATGAAAGCTTGACTCCACTTTGATGGGAATCACTTTCTGGTCATCCATTTCCGGATAGTTCTCATCTTTTAATTTATAGTCGGCAATTTCTCCATCATCATCCACCACATATTCACTTAGGTCGGCATTTTCATATTCTTCCTCACTTCCATCCAAATCCGCTTCTCCTTCAGTTGCATTGTCAAACTCATCGCTGATCTCATCTCCAAATTCATCCTCATGCCCGTCTTCGTCCTGTTCCAAAGCAGGGTTCTCTTCCAGTTCTTCCTTGATTCTCTCTTCCAGGTTAGCAGTAGGCACCTGCAATAGCTTCATCAACTGTATCTGCTGGGGCGACAGTTTCTGTAATAATTTTTGCTGGAATGACTGACTGAGTGACATATTTTTTGGATAAAAGAATCCAGGGCCCGCCTATTTTTTGCAGACACTGCATTGATTTTATGCTGTAAATTTACAAACAATTCAAAGCCCCACACATTGAAACGAATTTGTTTGTTTGTGAATTTATTGCTAATAAGCTGCCTGGGGGTGGAAGGGCAGGCCATTGATACAAAAAACGCTTATACACAAAAACAAATTGACAGTCTGAAAAATGTTCCCCTGAACCTGCTTTCTGTGCATTATTATCAAAACAGCCTGGGTTTCTTTTGTAAAAAGGAGTTACAACTGGAAAAAACAACCGGAATCCCTTTCAGGATCAGGCTGGGTAGCCTTGATTATGTGAATACCATGGAAGGAAAAAATACTGCATCCTATCGGGGAAATAACAAAATCATTAAAAATTAACCAGGCGCACTTTTTTACCGTCGGCTATTGTCTGTACCAGCTGTGTAATGGTCTGCTGGTCTTCCGGCGTAAATTTTTGCAGGGAAACATGGTTGCTGAAACTGCTTTCCCTGAAAATGGTTAGGCCCCCATCCTGTTCTTTTTTGATCCATTTTATTTCAGGCCAGCTAATGGCAAATTCGGTTGTCGATTTTTCATAAGCCAGCCATCGGATGCATTCTTCCGAGATCTGAACAAACAATGGTTTCTTTTTTCTTAATGTATCAATGCAATTAAAAATTACAAAGAGAGGAAGTATCGCATGGAAAATACCCAATCGGTTTTTTTCAGGGTATGTCAGATCAATGATTAAAACAACCAAAGCAAGTACAAACATCACAAAAGCCATTATGGTATTGCGTTTGCGTTTACGATGATTGACGGGTACAACAAAATTTTGCATAAAAGCTAGCTTTTATCAAGCACTTTTTTTATTGCCCCAGCCATTTTTTCGCCCTTATCCCTTATTTGTTCATCGGTCCATAACAAACTAACGGCAGTAGAAATGCACCTGCTCATAATTGCATCACTTGCAGCAAATGAAGTATTTTTTAATTGGGTAATGGCTGTTTTTTGTGCGTCGGTAATCTTGTGCAGGGTATTGGCATCTTTCAAATGATCCCATTTACTGATATAATGCCAGTTATTCACGAACCAGTAAAAGTTTCCCGCAAGTATTCCCTGCTCTTTCATCTCGGCAACTACTGCTTTGGTGATGGCTTCGCTTGGCAAGAACCAGCTGATGAAACTATAACTGTCTTCCCCTCCTTCCGGAATTTTTCTGAAACTGATTGCGGGAATCTGTTCGAGGTGTTTACGCAAAGCCAGGTTGTTTTTTTTCTGGATGGCCAGAAAATTATCCAGCTTCCTGATCTGCGCAAGCCCAACAGCCGCATGCAATTCGCTGATGCGGTAATTGTAGCCCAAATAAGGGTGCAGGTCTGCACCACGGTCCACGCCTAAATGATCATGACCATGATCGGTATAAGCATCGGATTTGGTATAAATATCCTTATCATTGGTCATCACTACCCCACCTTCTGCACAGGTAATGGTTTTTACAAAATCAAAAGAGAAAGTACCTGCATCACCAATGGTGCCCAGAAATTTACCTTTGTATTTGCTGCCAATACTCTGGCAGGCATCTTCCAGTAAAATCAGCCGGTGTTCACTGGCAATTGCCTGCAATGCATCCAGGTTAGCCATGCTGCCGCACATATGTACGGGCATGATGCATTTTGTTTTAGGCGTTATTGCTTTTCTTACAGCTGCGGGGTCTAAAGTGAGGGTTTCATCAATATCTACCAATACGGGTATGGCACCAACACTCAATACTGCTTCAAAACTTGCCACAAATGTGAAAGAAGGCATGATGATTTCATCGCCCTCTCCAATTCCCAGGGCGGCCATGGCTGTAGTAAGTGCGGAAGTGCCGCTGGAAGTTAGCTGTGCATATTTGCTTCCAAACTGTTTACAAATGGCTTCTTCCAGCTCTTTTGCCTTCCAGATTCCCTTTCGCGGGCCATCAAATCCATAACGCATGAGGATGCCTGTTTCAAGCACATCATTTACTTCTTTTCTTTCTTCTTCACCGAATAATTCAAAACCGGGCATAATGAATAAGTTAGGAGTTAACAGTTAGGAGTTAGGACTTGGCCAACCCTGTTCATGAGTACAAAGGTACAAAGTTCACAATAATTGATAGGCCTTATTCAATATTCCCACCCCTCTCCCAAACTTCTTACATTTGCTTAATGAGTCCCATTGTTTTTTATTGCTACGATGCTTATTGTGGCTGGTGTTACGGGTTTAGCCCGGTTATGAAAAAAATTGCAGCAACACACCCGGATATTCAGATCGAAGTATTATCCGGAGGCATGTTATTGCCCGAAAAGCCCGTTCCCATTGCTGCAACGGCAGGTTATATCCAAAAAGCCTATACCACGGTAGAAGAATATTCGGGTATCAAATTTGGTGCAGATTATCTGTGGCATATCAACCATCCCGAGTTGAGCGACTGGTTTCCCCATTCGGAAAAACCAGCCATTGCCCTCTGTATTTTCAAGGAGTTCTATCCTGAAAAACAGGTAGCATTTGCGGGTGACCTGCAGTATGCTTTGCATTTTGAAGGCAGGGACCTTACCGATGATGAAGCTTATCGCCACCTGCTGGACAAATACAGCATACAACCGGAAATCTTTTATGCAAAATTAAAATCGGAGGAATACAAAGACCAGGCCTACTATGAATTCCAGTTATGTAAACAGTTACAGGTAAGCGGTTACCCCTGTGTATTATTACAAAACTCCGAAACAAAATTCACTTTACTGGCCAAGGGATATACTGATTATGATACGCTGGAATCAAGGCTGGATAAGGCGTTACAGGAATTAGACAAAAAAACGTCTTAACAATCACAACCCGAACCAATTGTTTACCCAGAAAAAAATTATATGAAAAAATTATGGTGTGTTTTGTTACTCGGGGTTTTTTCGAATGTTCGGTCGCAGGGCAATAAAATGGATTTCGAAAAATACGACCCCGTTTCCACACTGGTTGTTCCTGAACACAAAACAACCAAAGCGAAATTTCCATTCATTGATGTACACAACCACCAGTTTGGTATGCCCACGCAGGACATCAATTCCCTGCTCAAAGAAATGGATGGGTTGAACATGGGCATCATGGTGAATTTGAGCGGAAGAAGTTATCGTTCTGTTGGTGGGCAGTTTGGGCTTCAGGATAATGCCTACCTGGAATCTGCAATCAAACAGGTGAAAGCCAGTACCCCCAACAGGATTGTCCAGTTTACCAATGTGGAATTTATTGGCGTGGGTAATCCCGGATGGACCGAAAAAGCATTAAAGGAGTTGGAAGCCGATGTAAAATCAGGTGCCAATGGCTTGAAAGTATATAAAAACCTGGGCTTTAGTTTCAAAGACAGCAAGGGAAAAATACTGCGCATCGATGACCCCAGACTGGACCCCATCTGGGCCAAATGCGGCGAATTGAAAATTCCTGTTTTGATACATACTGCCGATCCAAAACCTTTCTGGGATGAAGTGGACGATAAAAATGAAAGATGGCTGGAAATTGTTACCCATCCCGACAGGAAAAGAAGCAATACAGACCCGGCACCATGGGCAGACCTGATACAGCAGCAACACAATATCATTCGCAAACATCCCAATACCGTTTTTATTGCGGCACATTTTGGCTGGTATGCGAACGATCTGAAAAAACTGGGATCACTGCTGGATTCCTTTCCCAATATGAACGTGGAATTTGGCGCAGTAATTGCCGAACTGGGCAGGCAGCCTAAGATGGCGAAAAATTTTTTTGAAAAATACCAGGACAGGATATTATTCGGAAAAGACAGCTGGGTGCCCGATGAGTATGCCACCTACTTTCGCGTACTGGAAACGGATGATGAATATTTTCCTTACCACAAAAAATACCATGCTTTCTGGAGAATGTATGGCATGGGATTAAGCGATACCGTACTCAAAAAAATTTATTACCGGAATGCTTTGAGAATCATACCCAACCTGGATAAAACTCTTTTTCCCGAATAATAAAACCGCAGCAGGTAGCACCTGCTGCGGTTTCCATTTTTAAATTTCACCCATTCTGCACTGTTCATTCAAGAAAAGTTCTCCGCTTACTGTTTATGTGTTTTTCAGACAGGTTTTATATTACTTAATTATCAAAGAATTTCTGTAATCTTCTTTGATACCAGGTTAAATTCATTCAATGAAGTATGGCTGGTAATTTTATTCACTTTTATTCTGAACATGCGACTTCCTTTTCTAACAAGAATAAAATAAAAATTTTGACCATCGCTATGAAAATAAGCTTCATCTCCCAAACCCTGAAGAGTCTTCACACCTTCGTGTTGCTCGTTGGCTGCCTTAATAGAGTGATAGGCATCTTTGGCTGATTTATCCCGGCTATATTGTTCAATCATAAAATAGATAACCCCCGGTCTGTCCGATTTTTGATCTTTTGAAAAAGCAGTAAAGGCAGATTTATATTCCAGTGTGTCTCTTTTTACGATTGAAGAACTATCACTTAAGAAAGCTTTTTCTCCCAATATTTTTTCTGCATCCGCTTTTGAAAAATAAACCCGGTTGAAGAAAGAATCATTTTGATGACCGGATTTTGTTAAAGCTATAGTATCTGTTTTCCGGGGCACTGTTTTTTGTGAAACATTCTCAGAATCGGGGTATCCACAACCCACAAAAATTATTGTTGATGCCAAAAGGCAATTAACTAAGTACATAAGATGAGTTTTAAAATTGTATGTTATACTAAAAACAAATGCTTCCTATCACATACCTGGTCAAGCCATTTTGTTCATTCTCTGCAAAACATACCACTACTCAACTAAATTTCCCGACTGGCTGGAAGGCCCGGTGATTCGGCATTCCAAAACAGCATCCTGTAGTTCAGAGCCGGCACATGGAACAGATTCGATTTTTATCCTGTTAATAAAATACCTGTTTTTTCTCATATTTTGTATTTTTTTTACAAAAATTCCGTTTGAGGGTTTTGCATCACTAAAGTTTCACAAAAAAATTATTCGACTTTATAACAGTATTTTTGCGAAATGCTAAAATTAGTACTATGGGAATGAATGGAAAATTAAGTGAACGCAACCAGGGTTTGTGTGAATTATGCAATAGTTTGCCTGCAACCAACGAATACACTGTGAGCCCAAAAAAGGATGACCAGATTGAAAATCAAGTCGCTTTATGTGCTACCTGTTTACAGGCAATCGAGACCAATGAAAAGGGCGATTATTGGCGTTGCCTGGAAGGGAGCATATGGAATACCGAGACAAGTGTACAGGCATTAAGTTACCGATTGCTTCAATTATGTAAAGAGGAAGAATGGGCCGGTAATGTTCTTAGCTCAATTGAGCTTGATGAAGATACCATTCAATGGGCGATGAGTATTTATGAGGTTTCTGCTGTTCATAAAGACGCCTATGGCAGTACTCTTGAAAATGGAGATACCGTAGTGCTAACCCAGGGTTTGAATGTAAAAGGCACAAATTTTACCGCCGCAAAAGGTACCGTAGTTAAAAGAATCAGGCTGGTATCGGAAAATACTGATCAGATTGAGGGTAAGATAAATGAGCAAACAATAGTAATCCTTACTAAATATGTAAAGAAGGGATAACTGGTTTATTGGTAGCTACTACTTAAACAATAAAAAATTCCTTATTGTAGTTTAAGTAGTAGCTATTACAAATTATAATAATCTTTCATTAGGCGGCTTAATACCCTGTAACCGTATATAAATGGTGCATTGCCCGCGATGATGTGTTTGGTGTTCAAATGCTTTCAATATCCAGGCATATTTTGTTTCATCATAGGGTCCTCTTTTAACACGCTCGCCCAAAGTAGTTGCATCCATCTTTTTTATTGATTCGATGGCATAATCATAACTGGCGTTTACATAATAACTAACGGAGTCTTTGTTTTGTGCTCCGGCGGATTTCTCCATATTAAACCCATTAAAAATTCTGGCAGCGCCGGTTCCATTGCTCACCAGCCCGATCGTTCCCATTGCCAAATGCAGCAGTTGCTCAGCATAGGTTCTTACACTATCCATTGCCCTCGCACCATATTTATTTGCAGGCATTGCGGCAAGGTATTCACCGGTATAAGATTTGGCACGTTCCCAATCACGCACAAGCTGCGCTTTTAGGCTGTCTGCAGGTAATGCCTGTGCAGTTGCCTTTTCAGTATTCAGCAACAACAGTAAGAGGACAACTGTGTAAATTATTTTTTTCATATAGATGGTTTTAGAAATGATTTTTAGCAATAATATTATTCCGAAGGTACGGAGTGCAAAGCTACGCGGTTGCCTTCTGTATCAAGGAATACAGCCATATAGCCATATTCAGGAGATATTGCTGTTTTCTGAACAAGAATTTTTCCTCCGGCTGCTTCAATTCTGTCCAATACAATCTGAACATCGGGATTGGCATTCAGGTAGATTAATGGTCCCTGGCTTGCAGAAGGTACATGAAAGCCCCCGCTGTCGACCAATGAACCACCCACACCCATCCTATCTTCCAGGGGAAACATGCGCATTTTTATTTGAGGCAGATCCATTGGAATCAGGTTAATCCCAAATATTTGCTCATAAAACTGTTGTGCACGAGTTAAATCTGTTGCCGGAATTTCAAACCAGCTGATGGCATTTTTAAATAACATGGTAGCGTCTTTTAGTTTTTAAATCGTTGTTTTTCATATGCCCTTTTCGTATACCCAATATAATCCAAAGGTTTAAAAAGCAGGTACCGCTTATATTTTTTTCAGGGAAACGGCCCCGAAAACCAATAGAATTCTTAAAAATCTGCTTCAACAGCCCCCAACTGTCTTCTTTTCTTCAAATTCCCCTTACTTTGCAGCTCTTAAATAAGCAGCTATGGAATACAGTAAATTAATATCGATATCCGGACTTACCGGATTATTTGAGATGGTGGGAAGCAAAACAGATGGCGCCATTGTAAAATCATTAGACGACCAGACTACTAAGTTTGTAAGCAGCCGCGTACATAATTTTTCGCACCTGGAAAGCATCGAAGTATACACCATCCGTGAAAACGTGAACCTGGTAGAAATTTTTCAGGCAATGGGTAAGTCAAAAGAAGCCCTTCCCGATGAAAAAGATGCCAAAGCGGTAACAGCCTACTTCAAAAAAGTTTATGCCGATATGGATTTCGACAGGGTATATGCCAGCGATATGAAGAAAATGGTGAAATGGTATTCCATACTCGATGCCAATAAAATTGAAGCGAAACTGAGTGAAGAACCAGAAGAAGATTCAGCAGAAACCGCTTAAAAAGTTTTTTTTCAAAAGCCGTCCCGGATTCCCGGGACGGCTTTTTTATTGATGCCCTTCAGCGATACTTTTACAATACCCATTAATTGTTACCTTGTGTACACTCAATCATGATCGTATGTTAAGAAAATTAAGCAAAGTATTTTTTGCCTTATCCCTTTTATCCAATATACCTTCCTATGCCCAGCGTTTTTTTGAAAAAACACCGGAGGCGGAAAAATGGGTGCAAAAGAAATTCAAAAAACTGAGTAAGGACGAAAGAATTGCCCAGCTTATGATTGTGCGCGCACACAGCAACCTGGGCGCCGAACATATAGCCGAAGTAACCGCGCTGATAAAAAAATACAATGTAGGTGGATTGTGCTTTTTTCAGGGCGGCCCTGTAAGGCAGGCCATGCTTACCAACCAGTACCAGCTGATCGCCAAAACACCTCTGATGATTTCGATTGACGGGGAATGGGGATTGGGCATGCGTTTAGACAGTGTGATCAATTACCCGCGCCAGCTCATGATGGGTGCTACCAACGACCCTAAACTGATTTACGCATTTGGCAAAGCAGTAGGCGAGCAATGCAAAAGAGCAGGCGTGCAGGTTAACTATGCACCTGATATTGATGTAAACAATAATTCACTCAACCCGGTTATTAACGACAGAAGTTTTGGAGAAGACAAATACAAAGTGGCATTGTTTGGAACAGCTTATATGAAAGGCATGCAGGACGCCGGTGTTCTTGCAACAGCCAAACATTTTCCGGGCCATGGAGATGTGGCAGTAGACTCGCACAAGGATTTACCCCTTATCAATAAAACAAGAAATGAACTCGATAACCTGGAGCTTTTCCCTTTCAAAGAACTTATCAATGCCGGTGTTGGCAGTGTAATGGTGGGCCACTTATCTGTTCCTGCCATTGATACTACCGCCAACCTTCCCAGTTCACTTTCCTACAAACATGTAACAGATTTGCTAAGAAATGAACTGGGTTTTCAGGGACTCACTTTCACAGATGCGCTGGAAATGCAGGGTGTAACAAAATACTTTCCAAAAGGAGAAGCCGCTTTGCAGTCGCTGATTGCGGGCAACGATATGCTTTGCCTGCCCGGTGATATTCCGGGAAGCATTGCCAAAGTAAAAGAAGCCATTAAAAACGGCAGGTTAAGCTGGGATGACCTGAATGAGCGGGTGAAAAAAGTATTGCTGGTAAAATACCATCTTGGCCTGAATAAAATAACCCCCATCGACACTGCGGGCCTGGTGGATGATTTGAATAAGCAGACCAGTTTCATCAAAACACAGTTATCGGCCAATGCGCTAACACTGGTAAACAAAGAAACAGCCGGTATTTTTCCGCTTACACAGGGCAAAAAAATTGCTTATGTATGCATTGGCGCACCCGGTGAAAATACCCTTGCAGCAAAGCTGAGAGAGCTGTACCATGCAGATATTTATTTATTTGGCAGCAAGGCCGAGATAGGCAAACAATTAATGGATGATAAAGCCGCCGTTAACATCATCGAGAAAAGCGATAGCACGGGTGCCGAATTATTGATCCGTACCATACAGCAAAAAAATTATGATGTGGTGATTGCCGGCCTGCACAATTTCAGCAGAAGGCCCGCCAATAATTTTGGCATCAGCAACCCGGCAATTTACCTGATCAATGGTTTGCAGCAGCCAAAAACCATTACCCTTGTCTTCGGAAACCCTTATGCCTTAAAGAATGTAGCCGGAGCACCCAATCTTATCGCCTGCTATGAAGACGATGCCGTGGTGCAGGAAGCAGCATTCGCTTTACTGGAGGGAAGGGCACAGGCCAGGGGAAAACTGCCGGTAACCGTTACCGATAAAATGAAATTTGGCAACGGTATCTCTTACAACAACTATTTCCCGCCGGCTACCCCCGAATCTGTTGGCATGAACAGCGAAGCATTGAAAAAAATTGATGCCATTGCCAACGATGCCATTGACAAAGGAGCCACACCCGGTTGTGTGGTGCTTGTTGCAAAAAACGGGAAACTGGTTTACAACAAAGCATTTGGCTATACCAATTATGACAAAAAAGAACCCATTAATACACAGATGGCTTATGACCTGGCTTCTGTAACCAAAATTTCTGCCACCACGGTTTCCATCATGAAACTATATGAGGAAGGAAAAATAGACTTGAACAAAACCCTGGGCGATTACCTGCCCTGGGTAAAAGGTTCCGATAAAGCCCCTTTAAAACTGACAGATATATTATTGCACCAGGCAGGACTAAATCCTTTCATCCCATTTTACAGGGAAGTAATTGATACAGTTACCGGAAACCCTTTACCACAGTACTTTTCAACGGTTAAAGATGCCGACCACCTGTTTCGTGCCGCAGAAAATATTTATGTTCGCAACGATTGGCAAGACAGTTTGTACAAAAGAATCCTCCAAAGCAAACTAACAGCTGCCGATCACTATGTGTACAGCGACAATGATTTTATTTTTCTAGGAAAAATTGTAGAAGCTGTTAGCGGTAAGCCTTTGAATGAGTATGCAAGAGAAAATATTTATGCGCCATTACAAATGACTACCACCAGTTTTCGGCCCAGAGAAAGGATTCCCCTGGATTTGATTGTGCCCACCGAAGAAGAAAAACATTTCAGGCAGCAATTGATCCGGGGTGATGTGCATGATGAGGGTGCCGCCATGTTTGGCGGAGTGGCCGGCCATGCAGGACTATTCAGCAATGCCTACGACCTGGCTCAATTATACCAGTTATTGTTAAATGGAGGTGAATTAAACGGTATCCGCTTGTTTAAAAAATCAACAGTAGATAAATTCACAGCATATAACAGCAGTATCAGCAGAAGAGGACTGGGATTTGACAAGCCGGAAAAAGACAATGCTACCAGAAAAGAGCCTTATCCGTCCAGGTCGGTATCGCCTGAAACCTTTGGACATACCGGGTTTACGGGCACTTGCGTATGGGTTGATCCAAAGGAAAACCTGCTCTATATTTTCCTTTCCAACAGGGTTACCCCTACTCGTAATAACAACAAACTGAGTCAGCTGAATGTGCGTCCAAACATCCAGGAAGCCATTTATCAGTCAATAAACAGGTAATATCAATGAAATCCATTACCCGCAACAGATACAATAACTTAGTGTATTATAACCACCTATTACGATTATGAAAAAAATCATTAAAACCGGTTCCTTATTCCTGGTTGCTGCTTTTATATTGGCATCCTGCAAAAACAATGTGCCCAGGGAAGCCAAATACATACCCAAAGAAGCTTCACTGGTACTGGTACTTGACCCCCAGCAATTACAGGACAAACTAACCAAGGGTGGTATCAGCATTGATACGCTGATTGCACATGTATTCAAACACGATAGCATTGACCTGAAAGACAAAGCCATTTTTGCCGATGTTAAAGACAGTGCAGGCATTAACTGGGGCGATAAAATATGCCTTTTCGCAGTTCAGAAAACCCATGCAGACAATAGCCAGTCGAGCAGTTTCAGCATTCTGGGCGGACTAAAAGATGCCGCTAAACTGGAAGCATTCATCAAAAAACAGGATGAATTGAAAGGAAAGGAAATCAAAAAAGAAAAAGATTACCAATACCTGGTATTGAGTGAGGGATCGATGATTGCCTGGAATAACGAGCAGGTGATTGCTACCATGTACACCCATGTATTAAAGCCCGTTTACGATACCGTAGCAATGCAGTTCAAAAAACCCGGCCCGGCCAATACAGAAGCAGACATGAAAGCCGAATCAGCCCGGTATTTCACACAGAAACCAAAAGAATCCATGGCCGATCTCACGGTGTTTACCGATATGTTCAGTGAAAAAGCCGACGGTTATGCATTCAGCGGTTCCAATAGTTCACTGGCTGCTTTAAGCATGATGCCACTTCAGTTACCCAAAATGGAAGAGCTGCTGAAAGATAATTTTGTTACCGCCACCCTGAATTTTGAAGAGGGCAGGATTATTGCAAAATCTACCAGTTATACCAACCAGTTATTAAGCAGCGTACTCAAGCAATATGCTGGCCCAACAGTAAACCTCTCCCTACTGGAAAATTATCCCTCCAGCAATATCAATGGCATCATGGTCGCCGCTTTTAATCCTGAAATTTTCGGCGGATTATTGAAGCAATTGGAAGTAGAGGGGCTGGTGAATAATTTTCTGGAGAAATCAAAAATTACCAGCCAGGATCTGTATAAATCATTAAAAGGAGATATCGCTGTTATCGTATCGGACCTTGGTATGGAATTAAACGAACCCCAGTTTAAAAGAGATGAGAAAAGCATGCGTAGAAAGAACTCATTCGGGAAAATGATTCTTACCGCACCTGTTGGCAACAAAGCAAGTTTTACCAAACTGATGGACAAAGCCGTTGAAACAGGGGTGATCACCAAAGTAAACAATACTTACAAAGCAGCCGGTTTATTAGCTGAAATGGGATTGTTCCTGATCGCAGATGACCAGCAACTCACCATTGCCAGCGATTCGCTTACCTATCAGCAGTATCTGTCTAAAACAGGGAAATCGGTAATCAATAAAGAGGTGTTGGATAGGTTCAGGGGGAAGTCAACGGTTTTTTATATTGATATTGCCAATACAGTGAAGAATTTTGACAAGGATTCATCAGGTAGTTTTCATCGCTCCATGAGTTCAGCCAGGCAAACATTTAAAGACATTTTAGCCAGTTCCGATAATTTTGATGGCAAATCGGTGAAAGCCCAGCTGGAAGTACGCATGCAAAACGAAAAACAGAACAGCCTGGTTACATTAACCAGCCTGATCACCAATATTGCTGTGGATATGCGCTTGAGAGCGAGAAAGGAAAGAGAACTGGAAGACCGTTTATTTCAGGGAAGCGTTCCTGCAATCATCAGAACAAATTAACACTGCTGTCAATGATGTAAAAAAGAAGTATGGCAATGCTGCATGCTTCTTTTTTTTAACTATTCGCCAAGAATGTCAAGCATGGATATTTCCATAAAAAACCTTCTGCCAATTCCCTTAAAGGAGCGGTTACAGAACCGTAGTTCCGATATATGGAACAGGGAACTGGTTTTAACCGGGGGCACTTATGCAAAAGTGAATGCCCCCAGCGGCAGCGGCAAATCCACTTTGGTTCACATACTTTATAAACTGCGCCACGATTACCTGGGAAGCGTTCAATATGGCGATACCAATATACAGGCCCTAAGTGAAGATGCCCTGGCAGTTTTACGGCAAAAGCATATCAGCATTGTTTTTCAGGACCTGCGTTTATTTCCCAACCTCACTGCCCGGGAAAATATTGCCCTCAAAAGAGTACTGACTGAACCCGTTTATCCGGCAGAGAAAATTGATGAAATGGCAGAATTGCTGGGACTGGATCATGTACTGAACCAGCCCACTTCTTTGTGCAGTTACGGAGAGCAGCAGCGCATTGCCATTATCCGCGCACTGATGCAGCCATTTGACTGGCTGATCATGGATGAACCCTTTAGTCATCTCGATAAAGCAAATACCCATAAAGCAGCTGCATTGATTGACGTGGAATGTAAAAAAAGAAATGCGGGACTGTTGATTACCGATTTGGATACCAATGAGCAGCATGTTGCTTATGAACAAGTCTATCAATTATAAAAGAGGATTTGAACAGATGAGAGAACTGAACCGATTATTCAAGAAACTGATTCATACTGCGGCCGGCCGGAAAAGGTTTGTACTGGCCACCATCGGTTTATCACTGGCTGTTTTGCTCATCCTTGCTGCCGTTCAGTTACAGGCCAATTACGATGAACTGCTGCACAGCAAAACCAATAGAGACAGTGTGGCTAATTTTCTGGTAATAAACAAAGAATTAAGCGACAGGAATATTGGGGCAACTGCCTTAAGCAAGGAAGAAATTGAAGACATAAAAAACCAGCCTTTTGTAGAAAAAGTTGGTTTGCTTACACCCAGCAGGTTCAAAGCATCTATCCAAAGCTCAAGTGACCGGTTTCCTTTTTTTACAGATATCGCTTTTGAAAGCGTGGGAGCTGAATTTATAGATGTGCAGTCAAGCGGATGGGATTGGAAAGAAACATCCCCCTACATACCCATTATTGCCCCCAATATGTTTCTTGATTTTTATAATTTTCAGTTTTCTTTTTCACAGAACCTGCCACAGTTAACACAGCAGGTGGTGCAGATGATTGTATTCAAGGTTAACGTATACACACCCAATGGCATACTTAGTTTTAATGGCAGGGTGGTTGGGTTTAGCGACCGGATTTCTTCCTTATTGGTACCGGAAAGTTTTATGCAGTGGGGTAACAGGCAGTTTGGCAAAAGCCAGGACAGCAAGCCCTCCCGGCTAATTATCCGCACAAGGGATCCGGGCAATCCTGCATTGGTTCAATATTTACAGGCTAAAAAACTGGTAACCGATGCCGATAAAACAAGATTCAGCAGGTACCGGAAAATTGTGGAAATGGTGGTCAACCTATCCTGGATAAGCGGAGCCATTCTTTTTGTATTTGCCATGATGATTTTTACTTTATTTATTCAGCTCACGATTGCCAGTTGTAAGGAGGAAATCATCTTACTCATTACCCTGGGCGTTGCACCGCAGCAACTCAGAAAATTTTTGATGCGGCAGTTTTTTCCTGTTACGGTATGGATTGTTTTGTTGTCCCTTATTTTGATTGCAGTTTTGCAGTGGCTATTTGCTTCCATACTTTCAGCCAGACAGATTTATCTGTCGGCTTTACCTTCCCTGAATATTGTTTGGGTTGCGCTACTGGTATTGCTATTGATCAGGTTGTCAAACCTGGCAGCCATTCGGAAATATATACGGCACAGATCAGCAAAAAATCAACCAAAAACAAGCTAAACCCGCATTTATTTGGCAGAAAATGTGGCATTTATACTACCTTGATTATAGTGCTTGTAGAAGTTTTCCCTGATTATTGCGGTGATTTAACCTTTTTTATTACGGGAAAAACACCGTTTTTTTTGTAATTGTTTAAAAGTAAGTCATTGATTGTCAATGATTTAATAGAAACTACCCTTTGTAGTAAGTTTACCGGCATAGAATAACCCCAAAGAATTGTTAACTTGCAAGCCATATATTACTACCATACAGTACGTTTAATTGAAAATGTACGGTATTTTTTAAACGAAAAAACTTATGAAAAAGTTTTCATTTTTACCCGGCACACTCATACTGTCCATGGCATTGTTCATGCTATTGGCAGGTTGTGCAAAAGAGCAGACTGCAACCACGGAAGACCCTGCAGCTACCAGTTCTGATGCCAACAATATTGCAGGTGTTTCTGGTTTCAACACACCACTCCCGGGTTCTGTAGATCCAGCTTATGCAGCGGCTTTGGCAGCAAATTATAAAGCAGCTAACCTGAATACTTCTTTAAAAGTTGCTTTTTCTACCAAGGACCTGATTGAATTCCTGAAAGTTCAGCAGGGCAAATACAAATCATCCATTATTTATGTGAATTTTGGTGTGTATGGTCAGGGTGCTCATTCACCAAAAGGAAACCGTTATGATGGCCGTTTAACTGTATTCTTTACCGGTAACGGTTTACCTTCCAGAGAAGGAAGCAGCAACAGAGATGGCTTAACATTGGGAGATCCAATTGATGAGTTCTTAAATCACGGAGAACTCCTTCCATAAGGTTGAAAATACAGGTATGCCAGCACTTTCAATCTCATTAGTATTCGAAATATTGGCATTATTCTCGTCTATACTTTTTTTTATTTTTAAAAGGGATAAACTGCAATTGTATTTTATCCCTTTTTTATTTACGACCGTCTCTATAGAATTAAGTGCCAGATATCTTGATTTCTCAGGCAGTTTTAAGTTCGGCATGTATAATATTTTTACAACCTTTGAGTTTTGTTTCTATTCCTTTTTATTTTATCGCCATTTAATCAAAAAACCGTTTAGAAGATTTGCTTTATTTTTCATACCGTCTATTGTAATATTTTCATTACTGAATATTTTATTTATACAAGGATTAATCAAAACATTTAATACCTATTCATTTTTAACTGGGTCATTTTTCATTGTTGTATTTTGTTGTTTATATTTTTATGAATCGGTATTACCGGATCAAATTGATCAGCAGTTGGCCAAACAACCTTTTTTTTGGATATGCAGCGGCCTGCTGATATTTTATTTAGGCTCTGTAATCATTAATGCACTGTTTGAATATTTGATTAGTAACG
>JBDKLG010000081.1:0-12586 GCA_039795695.1 Bacteroidota bacterium | reverse complement strand
TGAGTAAATAAAAGGCAGTAATTAATCAGTAATTGAGGTATTTGTTCATGCTATCCGCATAGTCCTCTGCGAGAGACTATGCGGAAAAAAAGCTGTAATTAATCAGTAATTGAGGTATTTGTTCATGCTGTCCGCATAGTCCTCTGCGAGAGACTATGCGGGAACAAAAAGTCCTCTGCGAGAGACTATGCGGGAACAAAAAGCAATGAGTGAGTAATTATTGTTATAAATTTAAGTTCAGTTCCGGGAGGGCATTGGTCAATTATCCGGCAGCTTAAAACCCCGACAAGTAGCAGGTAACAACAAAAACCAATTAAAAACGCTTTTATCAAAAAAGGTGATACAATATTTCTTCAGGCAGCAGTTGTGCTTATTGGCATTGTGGTACTTGCCATCATGATCCGGTTTCCCTTAATCGAGGGAAGAGCCAAAGACTTAAACCTGTTCAGCATTTACACCGATCCTTTCATCTTGTATGGCTATGCCGCATCTATCCCATTTTTTATTGCACTTTATAAGGCGTTCAAATTACTGGGCTATATCAAACAAAACAATGCGTTCTCGCCAAACTCCTTGAGCAATTTGCGTAGTATAAAATATTGCGCAATCATACTGAGCATTTTCATTGCGATGGCAGGCGTATACATAAGAATATTTCATGATAAAGATGACGACCCAGCGGGATTTCTTGCCATCTGTATGGCAGCTATTTTTGTTTCTATCGTAGTAGCTGTTGCAGCGACTGTGTTTGAAAAAATCTTGCAAAAGGGGGCGGACTTAAAATCAGCAAACGGCAATTAGCTGAGTCGTCAAAGAAATAATTGAACTTATCCGCAGGACCATTAAATAATAAAGTGCTGGATTTTTTTTGCGTATGCCAATAAGTTCACAACTAAATATGCAAATTGCGGCGATGCCGATGGCAAAGCTTCTTGCGGCAAACTGGCCCGGCAAAGATCGCTGAAATTTAATGCTTAACTTCATCAAAACATTTTCAAACGGCAGCGTTTATGGCAGCTGTGCAAAGCCCGGGCTATTTAGCACTAAGCCCAAAGACACCCGAATCCCGAAACAAACAGATGATAATTGACAGAAAACATTTCGACTTAAATAATACCTGTGTAATTGAAAAACTACGCATAAAGACACCGTTCAGGTATGCTGCAATTTTTCAGAATGAAGCCTGCTTTTTATTTATCAGAGACGGTGAAGCTGCATTCAATTCCGCAACCGAGAAATTGAATATTGATGTTTCAGAAAGCGTACTGCTGAAATGCGGCAGCTATTTTGCAGACTTCATCCAAAAATCAGCAAATCAATATTGCGAAATTTTTGCCATCCATCTTCCCGGTGACCTGTTAAGGGAACTATACAAAGACGAAGTGCCGGCTTTTATTAAATCCAATAACAGTGCGGCTTTTGCCCAAAAAATAGCCAAACAAGACATTGTCATTCATTTCATCGAAAGCCTGGAATTCTACTTTCAAAACCCTGGCTTAGTTAGTGATGACTTATTAAAACTTAAAATAAAAGAACTCATACTATTGCTGCTCCAGACCAGCAATGCCGAAAATATTATCAGTTTATTTGCGCATCTTTTTACACCCCGACAGGCAAATTTTAAGGAACTTATCCTGACCCATTTGTTTTCAAACATTACAATACCCGAATTGGCTGTACTTGCAGGCCGAAGTTTATCTGCTTTTAAAAGAGATTTTGAAAATTATTTCAATGACACTCCCGCCAATTATATGAAGGGGCAAAAATTGTTAAAGGCAAAAGAGTTGCTGGTATCAACTGATTTTTCTATCAGCGAAATATCTTATGAAGTTGGATTTAGCGACAGTGCTCATTTTACAAAATTATTTAAGCAGAAATACCATACAACACCCTCTG
The DNA here is from genome assembly GCA_039795695.1 of Bacteroidota bacterium. Taxonomy (GTDB): domain Bacteria; phylum Bacteroidota; class Bacteroidia; order Chitinophagales; family Chitinophagaceae; genus Sediminibacterium. Next base: position 10,690 of record JBDKLG010000081.1, on the reverse strand, counting down.
AATACAGAAGAGCCCATGTTTTGAAATGACCATTTGAACTTCTTTTCCCTTTTTTTGGACTTTATAACCAAATTATTACTAACCGGCAGCCGCAACTTTGTGCTGCATTTACCAGGCAAAATATGCTTGCAAAAAAAGAGATGCACTATTCTTAAAAAGCACAATGGAAATGGAAGACAAACAAAACTTCCTGCCCGCTTTATTGTCAATAAAACCGTGACTTTAACAGTAGTGCATTAAGGAATCAATATTGTTGACCATTTCACTGCCAAAGAAAAATATAAACGATTTATAAAATGAAATATACTAAAATAAGCTCCTGGTTTTTGGCCATATCCATGTGTATGTTTGGCGTTCTTAAATTTGTAAATCCCTTCAAAAGTTGGTACAGGGTTCAGGTTACCAATAGTGGATTAGGTCAAATAGCCTACAGCATGGGTATTATGGGAGAAATTGCAGTTGGGGTCACTCTTTTTTTGTGCTTGATCTATGCAAAGAGTATCCCAACAAAATTAACTGCTCTTTTAAAAGGCATTTCTTTTTTTACAGTTATCATAATGATGCTCACAGGTGTCTATGTTCACTTAAATCCAAATGTGCCGGCAGATGTGTTGCCACTTAAAATAAAGCCACCGTATATTCCTGTTTTCTTTTTACTGATTGCATTGTCCAATATCGTATTGCTGCTACGAAATGTGCTAAAAACCAAACAGGTATAGAAAACCTGAAATGCAATTCCGGCTTTTGGATTGAAAAAATTTTGACCCCTGGAAACAAGCTGAAAACTTACAATCCCTAAGAAATAGGGTTGAATAAATGAATTTTTGAGGGCGTATATTGAATACCCGTACCGCTGATTGGTAAGATAATTTGATAGGGTATTTATAAAAAAAATCACGGTCAGTAAGACCGTGATTCAAGAAAATGCTGCTTAAAAACTATTTATTCGATGGGTTTATAATCCCTGAACAGTTTTACCGGCGTAGCTTCCACCAGTGAGCGGTACTGTTTCCAGCTGCCATCAAAAAAAGCATTGGCCCTTTGTAATACAAGGCTAACCATTGCTTCTGCATCTGCCATTAATCTTTCTTCCTGAGCTCCCGGAACAAGTTCTTTTCCCAGCACATAAGATCTTGCTTCGCCCATTACCGAGTTTACGGTAACCTGGGGAACAGTTCCATACCCCTGTTTTTCCTGGGGTTTACCTGATAATTGTTCACGAATTGCTTTGATACTGTCCTGCATGGATTTGCCTGTTTTCCTTAGTGTATCCGCTTGTTTGGGATCCATATCTCTTAAATTGGCTTCTATCTTTTTAACCAGCTCATCGGCTTCCGTTATCCTTTCGGTTAAATCAACAATTTTCAAAGCGGCTTTATCCAGTCTCGCATTTGCCTTCCTGATTGCATCCCTTATTTCTTTGCTGATAGGGGCATTGGGGTCATCATTTACTGTTACCAGCATACTGTCTGTTAGCTCTCTTCCCAAACTCAATACCACTTTGTAAGTTCCGGGGTCAACAGGCAGTCCGCCGGGTTCATCGTTGTTTCTTCCGCCGCCGCCTCTTCCACCACCGCCACCGCCGCCGCCACGACCACCGCCAACAGAGCGGATACCCCTGCCTTCCATGCCCCAGTAAAAACGGTTAAAACCGCTATCAGCCCTGGTTTTTAAACTGCGTACCTGAACATTATTGGCATCAAAAATTCTTACGTTAGCCGTATCTGCTATTTTATTCTTACCGGTATCTGCAGCTGTTTTATTCACATAAAAACTCAAAGCCGCACCATTTTTCCTGTTTTCTCCTTCATAACTTCCCCAGATACTGTATTCAATACCTGATGCATTTTTAATTTTCGCCTGGTAGGCAGCAGGGGCTGCGAAGGCAGTGAGTTTATTGCTGAAGATTTGCCCCTTGTTGGCTGCCAATTTTCTTAATGGACGAATATCATCCAATACCCACAATGCTCTGCCAAAAGTAGCGATCACCAAATCTGCCTCTCTTTCCTGGATAGCCATATCATAAGTGGATACAGAAGGATAGCCGTTTTTAAATTGCTGATAGGTGTTGCCATTGTCGAAACTGACCCACAATCCCTGCTCTGTTCCCACAAAAATCAAATTGGGTTCTACAGGATCCTGTTGCAGACAAAGTGCATAGCCGGTAACTTTTTTTTCATCCACTATGCCGGTCCATGTTTTGCCAAAATCGGTTGTTCTGAAAATATAGGGTTTGGAATCGCCCCGGCGGTAATCATTGGCCACCACAAATGCTTCACCCGGATTGAACCTGGATGCGCGTATCTGTGGAATCCAGCATCCGCCGGGCATTCCGGGGATTTTGCCGGCAAAATTTGTCCAGCTTTTTCCTCCATCGGTAGTCAGCTGAACATTACCATCATCTGTTCCAACCCAGATCACTCCCTGTTGCAGCGTAGAAGGTTCAATGGCCAGTATGGTACAGAAATTCTCCGCACCCGTAATATCAATGGAAATACCCCCATTGTTACGCTGGTCTATTTTGGCGCTGTCATTGGTAGTCAGATCAGGAGAAATGATTTCCCAGGAAGCACCTTTGTTTTTGCTCCTGTTTACAAATTGGCTGCCATAATAAATAGTGGCTTTGTCAAAAGGGTCCTGTGCGATGGCCGCATTCCAGTTAAAACGCTGGCGTGTTTGCCTGTCGGGCCTTGGCGGGCGAATGTTCCAGTCCTGGCCTGTTGCCATATTATAACGGCTAACACTACCTCCCTGGCTCATGGCATATACCCAGTTAGGATCTTCGGGGTCGGGCATCACATCAAAACCATCACCTCCTGAAACGCCCTGCCAGTAAGCGTTTCGGATACCGCTTCTGATCCATACATAAGCAGGTCCGTGCCAGCTGCCATTATCCTGCAAGCCGCCCATTACATGGTAGGGAATTTGATTGTCTGTATTGATGTGGTAGAATTGCCCCAATGGCAGTTTTTCATCAAACTGCCAGGTTCTGCCCCGGTCTCTTGATATACCAATACCGCCATCATTTCCATCCAGGATAAAATTGGGGTCTAATGGATTGATCCACCATGCATGGTGGTCGGGGTGAATACCGCTATAAGGAATGACGACCGTACCAAATGATTTTCCGCCATCCTCACTCATGTTAACGGTTTGATTGATGTTGTAAATGCGGTTTTCATTTTGCGGATCCACTGCGATGTCCTGAAAATAAAAAGCACGATTGGTTACAACAGCGGCTTCACTATTCACAAGGCTCCATTTCAATCCGCCATCTTCGGATTTGTATAGACCGTTTTTGGTAGCTTCTACCAATGCATAAATTCTGCTGGGGTCATTGCGGCTGATGCTTAGGCCAATTCTTCCATACTCTCCGTCGGGCAACCCATCTTCTTTTCCCATTTTTTTGAATGTTTTACCGGCATCATAGGTAATGTATAAACCACTGCCGCTGCCACCACCTTTTAAACTCCAGGGTGTGCGTTTGTGCTGGTACATGTTTACCAGTAATTTATTGGGATTTGCCGGGTCCATTACCATATCGCCCACACCACTGGTATCATTGGTATGTAAAATCAGTTTCCAGTTCTCTCCACCGTCGGTTGTTTTATACAGGCCTCTTTCGGCATGCTCTTTAAATGGATTACCCATTACCCCTGCATATACAATATCCGGATTATTTGGGTCGATAAGGATGCGGTGAATATTGCGTGTTTTTTGCAGACCCATGCATTTCCAGGTTTTACCGCCATCCAGGCTTTTGTAAATTCCTTCACCCAGACTTACAGAATTTCTTGGATTACCCTCTCCGGTTCCGGCCCATACAATGCTGGGATTGCTTTGGGTGATGGCAATGGAACCAATGTTCTGAATGGGCTGTTCATCAAATACCGGTGTCCAGCTTGCACCTCCGTTAACTGTTTTCCATACACCTCCGCTGGCCGTAGCCAGAAAAATATGATCAGGGTTTGTCCAAATGGCATCAATACCCGTAACACGGCCACTCATGCCCGCAGGCCCGATACTGCGTGGTTTCAGGTTTTTAAACTGTTTGGATAAATCAATTTGCTGTGCCTGCAAACCAACAATGCTGGCACAAATCAGTAAGGATAGGAGCAATTTTCTCATGGATCAATAGTTTTGTAAGAGGTAAATTCAGCAATAAATGAACAATTGCCAAAAGAGTTTCTGCCGGCCTGATTTTTTTGTTTAAGCCGGTTTACCCCCAAGGTTGGAAGCTTATCCTTATATTTATTCTAATGTATCAGCGATTAAGTTGAAAAATATCCCTGTCAAATATTTCAAAGGCAATAGCTGGCAAACAGGACTGTATGCAGCAATAGTGGTATTTCTTTTGTACACCATGATTTTCGGCTTCAGAAAATCCTATACGGTTTGCACTTTCGACGGATTAAGGTATTTCGGGTTGAATTATAAAACCATTCTGGTATTGAGCCAGATGGTGGGTTATCTGCTGGCAAAATTTTACGGCATCAAATTTATTTCAGAGTTAAAAAGACTTGGCCGTTATAAGATTATTTTATTGCTGGTGGGCATTGCCTGGATGGCCTGGCTTTTATTTGCGCTGATTCCCCCGCCCTATAACGCCGTTTTTCTGTTCATCAACGGATTTCCTTTGGGGATGTTATGGGGGGTGGTATTCTCCTATATTGAAGGAAGAAGATCCACCGATTTCATAGGAGCTGCACTGGCCGTGAGTTTCATCTTTTCTTCCGGCTTTGTTAAAACGGTTGGGGGATGGCTGCTTTTAACGTTTAAATTATCAGAATTCCAGGTCCCTTTTGCTACAGGACTGGTATTTGCCCTGCCCCTGCTGCTGTTCATTTATCTCACAGAAAAAATTCCTCCTCCTGATGAAGCAGATATCGCATCACGTATGGTTCGAGCCCCTATGAAGGCCGCAGAGAGGAAAAAACTGCTCAGCACATTTTTGCCCGGATTGATTGCCTGCGTTTTTATCTACGGCTTCGCAACCATCTTCAGAGATATCAGGGATAATTTCAGTGCAGATATGTGGAAGGAAATGGGGTATTTGAACCAACCGGCCATTTTCTCCAAAACAGAAACACCCATCACATTGATTGTGCTGGTATTGATTGGAAGTATGGTGCTCATTAAAAACAGTTACAAAGCTTTTATGCTGGCACACCTGTTTATTGCACTGGGATTTGTTTTGGCAGGCAGTTCAACCTGGTTTTTTACCAGGCAGCAGCTGGATCCTGTTTGGTGGATGACAGCTGTTGGGCTTGGATTGTATATGGTGTACATCCCTTTCAATTCCGTTTTTTTTGAAAGATTCCTGGCAGCATTCAGGTTTAGTGCAAATGTGGGTTTCCTTATTTATGTAGCCGATTCCTTTGGTTATATAGGAAGTGTGGGTGTATTGCTTAGCAAAGAAATCTTTAAAGTAAAACTGAACTGGGTGGAGTTTTATTCCAATAGCGTTATATGGCTATCGGTTGCAGGAATTGTGATAACCATATTCTCGGCACTGTATTTCGCACAAAAAAATAAGCAGGGTATGAAAACCGGTTGAATGCTGAAATTTTTTGCTGCCAATCAAGCTGCACCGGCCCTTTCCATGCACCCCAGCAAAAAATTTACATACCGATTTGCTTATCCTTTTTTTATTTCCTTAGCATCATATTTCTTCTCAGCTTCTTTGGCTTTTTCAAAATCCAGTACCACCCCGTTGATGCAATAACGCAGGCCTGTAGGGGGAGGCCCGTCTTCAAATACATGGCCCAAATGTGCTTTGCATCTGCCGCATTCTACTTCTGTTCTCGACATGCCCAGGGTATTATCGGGTAAATAAATAATGGAACTTTTGCTGATGGGTGCATAAAAACTGGGCCATCCGCAACCGCTTTCAAATTTGGTATCACTTTTGAACAGGGCATTGCCACAGGCGGCACAGTAATAAGTACCCACATCTTTCAATGTTTCAAAGGGACTGGTAAAAGGCCTTTCGGTACCTTTTTGCCGGGCGATGTAGTAAACCTCCGGCGAAAGAATTTTTTTCCATTCTGAATCAGGTAAAACCAGTTTGCCGGAATCGTTTCTGGAATACACGCTGTTATTGTTTTTAGTATTGTCCATTTTGGGAGGATTGTTTTGGGTAAAACAACTTTGCCAGAGGAAAGTTGCGAGAATTAGGGTAAAACTGATTTTCATATTAGTATTTGTTATATCTGATAAATTTACGTTGAAATTATCCGTTTGGATGCTTTCCGTTAGACGAATCCTGCAACCAAACCTTACAATGAAAGGATTTTAAAGGTTTTCAATTACTGTTAAATGTTTTTTAAAATCAAGGCCTTATATTTGTTGTTCAAGCAACTTTAGTAAGTACATGTTTAATATTATTCTGTTTGGACCTCCGGGCAGCGGGAAAGGTACGCAAAGCGAGAAGCTTATTGCGGCTTATGGATTAAAACATTTATCTACAGGTGATTTACTGCGCAGTGAGATTGCTGCAAAAACACCCCTGGGGCTGGAAGCCAAAAGCATCATGGACCGCGGGCAGCTGGTGCCGGATGAAGTAGTGGTGGGGATGATCAGTTCTGCACTGGATGCAAACCCGCAGGCAAAAGGCTTTTTATTCGACGGCTTTCCCCGTACCGTAGCACAGAGCGAGGCGCTGGACAAATTATTGCAGTTAAAACATACAGAAATAGGCGTGGTATTGGCACTGGAAGTGGGTGAAGAAGAGCTGGTAAACAGGCTATTGAACAGGGGACTTACCAGCGGCAGAAGCGATGATACCAATGAAGCCGTTATCAGGGCAAGAATTACCGAATACCAGCAAAAAACCACTGTTGTAGCCGATTACTACAGAAAATTCAATAAAGTAATAAAAATTGCGGGCGAAGGCTCGGTTGACGATATTTTTTCTTTACTTAGCAGCGAAATTGATAAAAGGCTGTCTAATTAAGTATAAAGTTTTTACAACCAACAACCAACTGCGATCCCACCGTTAACCGGTGGGATTTTTTTTGGCCATCCTTTAACTACACCCGCCTGGTATAAACCTGCATTTTCTTTTTCAAAATACCTTTCTGCTGCCCGGCTGCTGCCGTGCTTTTACTACCTTTAAATAAATAAGGATTCATGCACAGCAAAGAAGCTTTTTTACAAAACGAGTATATTTCCATCCTGCACCAGCTGCAGCCCGGCCAGCAGCCTAAATGGGGGAAGATGGATGCACAGCAAATGGTAGAACATATGCGCGATGTATTCAAGCTGGCCAATGGGAAAATAATATTGCCTTTGGTGAATACCGACCCCGAAAAACTGGAAAAAGCCAGGGCATTTATGCTGTCGGATGCACCGTTTAAGGAAAATACCAAAGTGCCAGTGATGCCGGAAGAACCCCGGCCGCATAAATACGGCAGTATGCAGGAAGCCATTGATAAAACGGAAATAGAGCTGAATGATTTTTTTAAAGCATTTGCAGCTTCACCGGGCAAATCCATCTTAAACCCGATTTTTGGTGAACTTAATTACGAAGAGCAGATTCATTTGCTGTACAAACATTCCTGCCACCATTTAAGGCAGTTCGGAATGGTTGAATAGAAATATTCAGTCTTTTAAAACCTACCAATCGTTAGCTTTGCCGCACTCAAAACAAGTACTATGGTAGCATTGGAAAATTATATACAGGGCAGATGGGTAAAGGGTGATGGAGAGGGGCAATTGCTGTACAATGCCGTAACGGGTAATCCTATCGGGCATACCTCTACCAAAGGGATTGATTTTGCTGCAATGCTTGATTACGCAAGAACCATGGGCAATCCGGCTTTGAGAAAGATGAGCTTTCATGAAAGAGGGCTGATGCTGAAAGCACTGGCATTGCACCTGCGTGAGCATCTCGATAAATTTTATGCCATCAGTTACCAAACAGGCGCTACAAAAGCCGATAGCTGGGTGGATATTGAAGGTGGGATTGGCAATTTATTTTCCTACGCTTCCCTGCGGAGAAAGTTTCCGGACGAACCTTATTGCCTGGATGGGGAACATCACTCATTGGGTAAGGCCAATACATTCATGGGGCACCATTTATTAATTCCCAAAGAAGGGGTGGCGGTGCACATCAATGCCTTTAATTTCCCCGTATGGGGAATGCTGGAAAAAATTGCCGTGAATTTATTGGCCGGTATGCCTGCCGTGGTTAAGCCTGCAACCGTTACTGCTTATTTAACAGAAGCCGTAGTGAAAGAAATTCATGCATCAGGCATTTTGCCCAATGGCGCGCTGCAACTGATTTGTGGCAGTGCAGGTGATATGCTGAGCCATGTAAGCGCCCAGGATGTGGTTACTTTCACAGGCTCGGCTTCAACAGGGCTACTGTTGAAATCCGGTAAAAATATCCTCGAAAACAATGTGCCTTTTACGATGGAGGCTGATTCATTAAACTGTATTGTATTGGGAGAAGATGTAACACCCGCAATGCCTGAATGGGACATTTTCATTAAAGAAGTGAGAAAGGAAATGACCACCAAATGCGGACAAAAATGCACTGCCATCAGAAGAATTTTTGTGCCTGAGAATAAAGTGGATGATGTTCGCGCATCATTGATACATGCATTAAAGCAAACTACCATCGGCAATCCTTTGAATGAAAAAGTAAGAATGGGTTCTTTGGCAGGAGAAACACAGAGAAAGGAAGTGAAAGAACAGGTGCAAAGATTACTGGCATCGGCTCAAATCGTTTATGGCTCTCTCGACAGTGTGGAAGTAATGGATGCAGATGCCGTGAAAGGGGCATTCATCAGTCCGCTATTGTTATTGAATACCCATCCATTCACCGGCAAAGAAGCGCATGAGGTAGAAGCTTTTGGCCCGGTTTCAACATTGATGCCTTACCGGTCAACCGCAGATGCGATTGCATTGGCAAAAATGGGCAAGGGCTCACTTGTAAGTACCATTGTTACAGCCAGTTCGGCTATTGCCAAAGAATATGTTTTGGGTGCAGGTACTTACCACGGGCGTATGCTGGTATTGAACCGGCAATGTGCCAAAGAAAATACCGGGCACGGATCTCCGCTTCCCTTACTGGTACATGGCGGGCCGGGCCGCGCAGGTGGGGGCGAAGAAATGGGAGGTATCAGAGGGGTGAAACATTATATGCAACGCCTGGCCATACAGGGATCGCCGGATATGATTACAGCTATCAGCCATGTTTTTCAACCCGGTGCAACAGGAATACAGGCAACCGTACACCCGTTTAAAAAATATTTTGAAGAACTGAAAATTGGTGACCAGCTGCTTACCGATAAAAGGCTGATCAGCTCCGAAGACATTGACCAGTTTGCCGATTTAAGCGGCGACCATTTTTATGCACACCTTAGAGACACCGATTTTGCCGGTACCATGTTTGAGAAACAGGTAGCACATGGTTATTTCATCATCAGTGCTGCTGCGGGGTTGTTTGTAAACAGCTATGAAAAAAATCCGGTTTTACTTAATTACGGTATTGATGAACTTCGTTTTACGAAACCGGTTTATCCAGGAGCTGAAATCTATATCCGCTTTACCTGTAAGGAAAAAATAGCGCAGGAGAAAAAAGAACCGGCAGATATTGACAAAGGAATCGTGAAATGGCTGGTGGAAATTATGGATGAAACGGATGAAACAGTGGGTGTGGCAACCATTTTAACAATGGTAGCAAAAAAAGAGGCATCAATATTGCTGGACGGCACAAAAGCTTAATAATTCTATTTCAAACCTAATCGAATACATGTTATGTCAGATATAAACGGGTATGTTAGAATAGATCACCTGGAAAGTGTTGCTACTATTGAGTTCTATCACCCGCAGGGTAATTCATTGCCGGCCGATATCCTGCGCTCACTCGCAATGGCCATTGAGCAGGAAGGAAATAATACAGCAACCAGGGTAATCATACTTCGTTCTGCAGGTGAAAAAGCATTTTGCGCCGGTGCTTCTTTTGATGAACTCGCGAATATCAGCAATGAAGCGGAGGGATTGGCATTTTTTTCAGGGTTTGCTCAGGTAATCAATGCCATGCGCAAAGCACCCAAATTTGTGATTGCCCGGGTACAGGGCAAATGTATTGGTGGAGGAGTAGGACTGGCAGCTGCAGCCGATTATGCCATTGCTGCAGAAGGGGCCGATATCAAATTAAGTGAGTTGGCGGTAGGCATCGGGCCCTTTGTAGTTGGGCCGGCAGTAGAAAGAAGGATTGGCCTGTCGGCCTTTGCCCAGTTAACCATTGATGCAACCATGTGGCGGCCTGCTCACTGGGCCCGAAGAAAGGGCCTGTATGCAGAACTGCATACGGATGTAAAGGGCATGGATGAATCTATCAAAAGGCTTGCCGGTACACTGGCAGTTTCCAACCCCGCAGCAATGCTTGAGATAAAAAATATGCTGTGGAAGGATGCTGAAAACTGGGACCGGTTATTGCCGGAAAGGGCAGCCATTAGTGGCCGGTTGATTTTGAGTGAGTACAGTAAAAAATTCATAGCTTCTTTTAAAGAGAAACTAAAAAAATAAAGGCATAAAAAAAGCGAATAATTTTATTCGCTTTTTTTATGCCTGCTTATCAAAGATCGTCGTAAGTATAGAGGTTATCAATAGATGTGCCTGCAGGCATTTCAAAAACAGGTTTGATTCTGCCATCCTTTAGCCCATACACCCAGCCATG
>JBDKLG010000080.1:0-2700 GCA_039795695.1 Bacteroidota bacterium | reverse complement strand
CCCCGTTAAAACCCAGGGTGATAAAAGTTGATTTGCCGGGAAGAATGATTTCATTGGACCTGTATTTGGGGGTCGTACAGCCACAACCTGCCTTCACTTCATAAATTGTAAGGGTATCTTTGCTGATATTCTTTATGGTTACATTGTATTCCAGCGGTTTCCCGGATGGAATTTTACCCATATCATAATCTGCATTGGTGAATTGGACATATTTATTGATGTCCCTGGCCGGAGGATTGTTTTGCTGGGCATGGGAAACGAGGCTGATCATGCCGGCGAAAATCATGGTAACAAAATGCTGCATGGGATTTTTGCGTATTATTTTTAAACAATATGGGGTTCAGACAGGGGATAAAATTACCGTTTCCCGCCAGATAATTTTCTTTCATTTTATAGAAATGTACTAATTTTATAATACCAATCCTGGAAGACTACCCCCCCACACTCAATTTATTTAAAATACTTCTATGCTTAAAAGTGTTAGTCCTTTTATTCTTGTGCTGTGCTGCATCACTTCTTTTGCGCAGCAAAGCGGGAAGAAGACCTATTTGATTACTGCCAACAGTTCCTCTCCGCTTAAGTATAATCAGCTGAAATCGGTTGACCTTGCTACGGGCAAACTGGAAGAGGATTTGTTTGACAACGATAAAAAATATTCGATCCGTACCAATAGTTATGCAGCTTACCAGCCGAAGGAAAAAAGCAGGGAAACAGCATCAGGGGGTGAAGATGAAACAAAAACAGCCCTGGGTGGTTCTGTAGCCTGCCTCGCTTATGATGCAAAAAGCAGTCGTTTGTTTTATGTACCGCTGCAGTTATCCGAATTGCGTTTTATGGATATGAAAGAAAGGGAACCTTCTTTTACATGCCTCTCCAACCAATCGATTAACCTGATGCATAACAAGGATGATGTGGCCAACCAGATTACCCGGATGACGATTGGTAAGGATGGATTCGGTTATGCGCTATCCAATGATGGGGAGCACCTGATAAAATTCACAACACAGGGCACGCCTGTTATACAGGACCTGGGTGTTTTGATTGATAACCCAAAAAATTCCGTACTGGTACGTTCCAGCTGTACTTCCTGGGGTGGCGATATGGTTGCTGGCGATGATGGAAACCTTTACCTGGTAGCATTGCGCAATCATGTGTTTAAAATAAGTATGCCCAGTAAGCAATGTGATTATATCGGCATGATTAAAAACCTACCGGAAGAATTTACTTCCAATGGTGCATCGGTTGACGAAAACGGGCATCTATTGATCAGTTGCGGAACCAGTTATGGAAAGAAATTTTCGCCGGTTTATAAAGTATCCTGGCCTTCCCTGGAAGCATCTCCTGTGAATATGCATGTGGAGGGATTGGGCAATGTTTCAGACATGGCGAGCAGTAACCTGCTTTTTCAGAAAGCTGCCACAAATAATAAGAAAGCCGAAATATCCACTGTTGTCAATTTCAATAACCAATCTGCGCTGGCAGAGGAAACAGATCAGCTTCCTGAAATCAGTATATTCCCCAACCCTGTTACCAATGGGCGTTTCCAGATAAGGATCAATAACCTGCAAGAAAAAGGTGAGTACCGGATGATTTTATTGGATGCCAATGGAAAAGCCATCAGGGAAAGTAGGATGCACCTGGGAACCAAAACAAATACCAATGGTTTCAGTTTCCCATCCCAGTATGCCAAAGGCGTTTATTTTGTGCAGATAGCGGATAGCTTTAACCGGGTTATTTATTCCCAGCAGCTGATAGTAGAATAAAGCCAGCTTAGTTCATAAAAGATGGACTATTTCGCCCCCATTATTTTTCCGGTTGTGCTTCTTTGTTTCCCAGCTTTGGAGGAACTGAATTAGTGATCCATAGACAAATACCGGCAACCAAAACGATTATGCAAAAAAGTGAAAACGGTTTGCCTATACAACATTTATGTTGTTCACCATTAATGCAGTATAGGTAAATATTTTCCATAATTCGTAAACAAAAAATATGTCTGCAAAATAACATATTATAATTTTAGGTATATTTGAAATGGTGCGAGGATCACAAAGAAGGACTACCAACAATTTTGAAAAATGAAGGGGCAAAAGTTTTTTTTAAAAGTCTAAAAACTTGGTAAATGAATGACTAAACACAACTATTAAATTTTAAAACAATCCATGCGGGAGATACCTGAAACAGCTATCGCTCTTGTATTCTATCTAGTAACAAAACAGTTCATATTTTTTCAACAAAACTTTTTTATGAAAAAGCCTCTATTATTCCTCGTTTACCTGAGTTTTATAAGTTCTCAGTTATGGGCTCAAACAAGCAAGACAGATTCAGTTCCTACTCCGAAAAAGAAAGGAAAAGTATCGATTATTCCAATGCCGGTAATTGCCGCCAACCCAACAACCGGTTTGGTTTACGGGATTGCACCGGGCGCATCCTGGAAGAATGGCGACCCCAAAACAACCAGCATGTCAAATTTTCTCGGAACATTGCTATATACTGCAAAAAAACAGCTCTTTACACAGGTAAGGGGAAATATGTTTCTGGAGGGAGACAGCTGGATATTAACCACCGATTTCAGGTATAATTTGAATAGCCAGCCTACCTACGGTTTAGGAAGTAACCCAAAAGATGCAGACAAAACAATTGTTGGTAGCAATAAACCTGCTTCTGATGATTTGTTTAATGGCCCTACTGAAAATGAAATGA
>JBDKLG010000079.1:0-9519 GCA_039795695.1 Bacteroidota bacterium | reverse complement strand
ATATTACCTAAACAAACAATGCACGCCCTAAGCCCGTTTCACAGAATTCTCTTTACGGATAAACTAAATAAGATTATTTTGTGTGTCCTAAAATGAATCATATGAAAAAATTGTTTTTGGCTGTTTTTCTTACTTTAAGTTTTTCTGCAGTAGTGAATGCCCAGCAAACACCTGCTGAAGATTCAACACTGCAGCAGTTTGTGGGTAAATACAAATTTCCTGATGGAAGTGTTGTTGCGGAAGTAGTGGTTACGCTGGATAAAGGTCTTTTAACCATGGAATCCTCTGCCGGTGCTTCTGCCCTGGAAAAACAGGGGGAAGATTTGTATACCATTGTTCAATTTCAGGGAACGGCTAAGTTTAACCGCGATGCGAATAAAAAAGTAATTGGGGTAAGCATCAATGCCATGGGATACCAATTGGAAGGCAGTAAAGTAGAAACCGCTGCTATGAATCTTTCTGAAAGAAAACGCTATCAGCCTTAAGCCATCGGGTTTACCAATAATCAATACAATAAAGCCGCCCCGGATTCCGGGGCGGCTTTATTGTATTAGGGCGTAAAATTTATGCGAATGAAAAACGCTGTAATGCTGTTTGCGGAAGGGTTTGCTGTTCTCCCAGGGCAAGATTTTTAATCACACAGGTTCCGTTCAACAACTCCTCGCTTCCCAAAATAACGATATAGGGGATGCCTTTTTTTTCTGCGTATTTGAATTGTTTATCAAACTTGCTGTTCTCGTGAAACAGTTCGCAACGTATCCGGTTCTTTCTGAGCTCCTGCATCAGGCCAAATGCCTGCCTGCTTTCTTTCTCCCCTAAATTAAAAAACAATACCTGGGTACCCTGTACTACTTCCTCGGGAAAGAGTTTCAATTCATCCAGCACATCATAAATTCTGTCTACGCCAAAACTGATTCCCACTCCCGGCACATTGGGCACACCAAACAATCCTGTTAAATCATCATAACGTCCGCCGCCGCCAATACTGCCCATTTGCACCTGATTGGCTTTTACTTCAAAAATGATTCCCGTGTAATAATTGAGCCCACGGGCAAGGGTAAAATCAGCCTGCAGGCGGGATCCGGTATCGAGGGAGGGGTAATTTAATACATAGTCAATTTCGGCAATGCCCGCTAAGCCCAATGCATTGTTTCCGAGCAGGGCTTTCAGTTTGGTTATTTTTTCTTCATTGCTGCCCTCAATCGAAAGGTATTTTTCAATGATGGAAATTTGATCCGGACCAAGCCCCTTCATTTCCAGCTCTGCTTTAACCTTATCAATACCCAGTTTGTCCAGCTTGTCGATAGCGGTAGTGATGTCAGTCAGCTTATCGGCACCCCCGCATATTTGTGCTAAGGCAGCCAGTATTTTTCTGCTGTTGATTTGAATGGAAACGGGTAAGCGCAACTTTTCAAAAACCTGGCTGTAAATGGCTGCCAGCTCTACTTCATTGAGCAAAGATTTACTCCCAACAATATCGGCATCACATTGGTAAAATTCCCTGTAACGCCCTTTCTGCGGCCGGTCGGCACGCCAAACAGGTTGTAACTGGTATCTTTTGAAAGGAAGTGTGAGCTGGCCATAATTCATGGCCACATATCTGGCAAAAGGGATGGTAAGGTCATAGCGCAGTGCCCTTTCTGTAATACCCCGGGTATTTTTTCCCGCCAGTATTTTTTCAAAGTCTTCTTTTATCTGTGGATGCTTGCCGGTATTATCGAGTCCGTTGTTCAGTATTTTGAAAATCAGTTTATCGCCTTCCTCGCCATATTTACCCATGAGGGTTTCCAGGTTTTCCATGGCAGGTGTTTCCAGTGGCTGAAAGCCGTACAATTCAAAAACAGACCTGATTGTTTGGAAAATATAGTTACGCTTGCGCACAATATCGGCACTAAAATCTCTTGTTCCTTGTGGTAATCCCGGTTTACTCATGAGCTGGTCAGATAAATGATTGAAATCTATTTTTTAACACATTGTATAATTGGCGATTAGCTGATTGCAGGCTTTGTCCAGCAAGGCATATACCAGGTGATAGTCTTTTTCAGTACCATACCATGGGTCGGGTACTTCCCTGTTTTCGCCCGGGTAAAGAAAGTCCAGTACCAGTGCAACTTTTTCGGGATTCCAGTTGGAACCACTTATTTTTTTAACCGCTGCATAATTATCCCTGTCCATCACAAAAATCCTGTCAAAACTGTTGATGTCTTCCTGGCAGAACTGACGGCATTGCTGTGCACTGATGTCTATTCCATGTAAGCGGGCAACTTTTTGTGATTCCCGGTGAGGCGCTTCTCCTAAATGGTATCCGGCTGTTCCTGCACTGCTTACCTGCCAGTTTAAACCCGCTTTATCGGCTTTTGCCTGTAAAATACCCTCTGCTAACGGACTCCTGCAAATATTGCCCAGGCAAACCATTAAAATTTTCATGCAGGCAAAGATACTATTCAGCGCTAACTTATTCGTTTGGAGATGGGTTTACTGTTTTAGGCCGGTGTATGGCCCCGAATGCCCAAACGGGTGCTGTTTAGCGCACAAAACCCACTAACGCCCATTAGTATTGCCATCCCTTTTTTTATGGAATTATAACAGCCTTTGCATCTGTATAAAAGAATCAGTACCAATTGTTTCGAATTGGGAGGCACAATTCTTACTGACAAATAAAATTATTACCTAAATTGCCCCTCCCTGTTTTAATTGATTGTTAAATGGAGAACGAATTCAGGAACAAGCAGAAGAAAAGTTATAACTTAATGCGGATGTCTTATGACATCACTATTGCTTTATTGCTTTTGGGTATGGCGGTGTTGATGCTCTTTGCAGACAGGTTGAAAATTGAGCAGCTGGCGGGTAAGGACAATGAGCTTTTCCGCTATTTTTTTGGTGCAATCTGTTTATTGTATGGAGGTTTTAGAATGTACAGGGGTTTTAAGCGAGATTATTAACCATGAGAAAGGATATTTGGCTATATGGTTTGATCATGTTCTTTGTTTCTTGTAATAACGCTGGAAAAAAAGAGGATAACCGGGAAACCAGTTCCAGGGGTGAAATAAACATCAGCGTTGATGAAAGTTTTAAGCCCGTTATTGAAGAACAGCTCCAGGTGCATCGCTCTTCTTTTCCCCATGCAACCATTCATGTTTCTTACAAATCAGAAGCAGCCTGTTTCAGGGATTTGCAGTCTGATAGTACGCGCATGATCATTGTAGCCAAAGGGTTAAATGAAAAAGAAGAAGCTTATTACAAAAACCAGCTTTCTTTCAAACCTCAGTTTGGTATTCTTGCCTATGATGCAGTGGCAGTAATCATTAACAGAGATTCGAAAGACAGTGTATTTACCCTGGCTCAGCTGAAAGAAATTTTAAGCGGCAGGAATAAGATTACGGCTGTAATGGATGGAAAAAATGCAACCAGTACAGTTAGGTATTTGCAGGATAGTATTTTACATGGTGCCCCTTTTGGTGCCAATGTAGTGGCATCGGAAAGCAGTGAGAAAGTGATTGAACTGGTATCGAAAAATGCATCGGTAATCGGTTTTGTAGGGTTAAGCTGGATTGGCGACAGCTATGACCCCAAACAAATTGCTTACCGGAAGAAAATGAAGACGGCTTTGATTGAATGTGTGAAATGTGAAGAAAAGGATTTGTATTCGAAACCAACGCAGGCTTCACTGGCTTATGGAGAATATCCCCTGGTAAGGCCATTGTATTATGTGTTGAAAGAGAATGCAGCCGGACTTGGCACGGGTTTCATGAATTTTATGAGCCTGGAAAGAGGGCAATTGATTTTCCGTAGATCCTTTCTTGTTCCGGGTAAAATGGGCTTTAATACCCGGGTAGGCAGGATTAAAAATGAGTGATTGAGACAATAATAATAAAAACTGAAAAATGAAGAAGACAGTTGCGCTGATGTTCACAGCAATGCTTGCTGCACAATGTTTGATGGCTCAGATACCCGAGGGGATCAAGTTGCTGACTTACGAAAAAAACCAAAGTGCCAAACAGGTATTTCAAAAAGCATACGATGCTAATCCCAAAGACCCGCAAACCATTTATTGGCTGGGGCAGGCAATTTTAGCCGCTAATGGAACAGAGCCTGCTGCTGCAGATCTAAATACTGCCAAAGCCCTTTACCAGAAAGGCTTGCAGGAAGTTGGCAGCGACCCCTGGTTATTGGTGGGAATGGGCCATATTGAAATTTTACAGAAAGGAGATATGAATTCTGTAAAACAGAAATTTGAACAGGCCATAACCGCATCTACTGAAACCAAAGGAAAAAACAAGGGTAAGCCAAGTGCCGCCATCCTGAATGCCATTGGCCGTGCCAATGCAGAAGTGGCAAGCAATATGGGCGACCATGCTTATGCAATTGATAAATTAAAACAGGCAGCTGCCATTGATCCAACCAGTGCAGATATCATGGTTAATTTGGGTATCAATTACCTGAAAATGGGCGGCGAAAACGGAGGAGATGCGGTAAAAGCTTACCAGGAAGCATTGGCCCGCGATCCCAAAAATGCCTATGCCTATTACAGAATCGGAAAAATTTACCAGAGCCAGAATAACAAGGAACTGTTTGAACAGAACTTTAATGAGGCAATCAAGGCAGATCCTGCTTTCCCTTTGTCATACTATGCGTATTACCAGTACTATGCCGATAAGGACGTAAACAAGGCAAAAGAATACCTCGACAAGTTTGTGGCAACCGCCGACAAGGACCCCAGAAATGAATATTTTCTGGCTGAATACCTGTTCCGTGCAGGGAAAAACGCTGAATCTATCGCAAAAGTGAAAGAGCTGGAAGCTTCTGCCGGCCTGACTGCCATTCCAAGACTCAGTATTTTATACGCTTATAACTACGACAGAATGAACGATTCTGTAAAAGCGAAAGAAAATATCCAGAAGTTTTTTGCCACAGCACCCATGGATAAAATTGAGCCAACAGATTATGAGCTGGCCGTAAAAGTTTTGTCCAAATTTCCAGGAAGTGAGGCCCAGGCTGTTAATTACCTGGAAAAAGCTTTGGATAATGACACTTCGAGGGTTAATAAACTCAATTACCTGAACCAGGCTGCTGAAATGTTTGGAAGGGCAAAAAATTCAAGCGAACAATTAAAATGGATAGAAAGGGTACTTGTACTGAAAGGTACGACCAGTGAGGCCGATTATTACAAAATAACCAATACGGCTATAAACGCAAAAGAACACAAGCGCGCATTGGGTTACGCAAAAAGGTATATGTCGGCCTATCCCGACAAGCCCCAGCCATATACCTTTTTCAGAAGGGCTGCACTGGCAAGTGATCCGGATTCTGCAAAAGTGATTGAGCAGCTTGACTATTTGGATTCGGTATATTCCGGATTAGGGAAGGATAAGTATAAAAAAGAGATTTTCAATAACCTGTATTTTAGGCTTGTTTTTTACAATAATAAGTTCAATAACCTGAAAAAGGACCCGGATTTTAAAGTAAAGGCAGATGGTACAAGAACCCCTGTTGTAGACCAGTTTCTGGCTACCTGCCAGAAAGCCGTGGATGTAACGGATCAAATGATGTTATTGTATACAGACCCTGCAGATGAAAACAACAAATTTGCTGCAGATTCTAAAGCCAGTATTTTAAAAACAATCGACTATTACAGTAAGCCACAAACCCCCACTAAAAAGCCGCCAGTTTCCGGGGGCGCCGGCAAGGGCAAATAAAAAATCAAGAAAAAACTCCCCAATATCGGGGAGTTTTTCTTTTATATCCTTCACAAGCTTATTTTTGCAGCACTTTAAACTTAGTTCATGAACTGGCTTTGGTTGATTTCAGATGCAAGTGTTACAAATTCGGCGGCTAATTACTTTCCTATAGGGATTCAACTCCTGTTTGCAGCCGGTTTTGTGGCTACCATGATTGGACTATCTGCCTGGGTAGGTCCCAAAAGGCAATCAGCCGATAAGCTGGAGGGTTTTGCCAGCGGGATAGAAACCCATGGAAATGCCCGTCAACCCATGGCTATCAAGTATTTCCTGGTAGCTATCCTATTTGTTTTATTTGATGTGGAAGTAATATTTTTCTATCCCTATGCGGTAAATTTCCGAGAACTGGGATGGGATGGATTCACAGCTGTTTTGCTGTTCGTGGCTTTTTTTCTGGTAGGATTCATCTATATCATTAAAAAAGGCGCACTGAATTGGGAAGACTAAACCCTTAGTTAGTAATTATAATTAGTAATATGTCACGTCCGGTACGATTTAATATTCACCCGAAAGAAGCCAATCTTAGTGATGCAGTGGCAGTGGCCGAAGCACCCCAGGGATATGCTGGAGAAGGCTTTTTTACAGCAAGGTTAAGCGATGTTGTAGGACTTGCCCGTAAGAACTCTTTATGGCCCCTGCCTTTTGCTACCTCCTGTTGCGGTATTGAATTTATGGCTACCATGGGATCGCACTATGATCTGGCCAGGTTTGGTTCGGAAAGAGTAGGATTCTCTCCCAGACAATGCGATTTATTGATGGTGATGGGTACGATTGCCAAAAAAATGGGCCCGGTATTGCGACAGGTTTATCTCCAGATGGCCGAACCCAGATGGGTAATGGCAGTAGGTGCCTGTGCTTCCAGCGGAGGTATTTTTGATTCTTACAGCGTATTGCAGGGGATTGACCAGGTTATTCCTGTGGATGTATATGTGCCGGGATGCCCACCCCGTCCTGAAGCAATCCTCGATGGTTTTATGAAGATCCAGGAACTGGTGGGGCAGGAGAGTATCAGGAGAAGAAACAGTGAGCAGTACACTGCTTTGATGAATGGGTATGGAATAGAATAAAAACCAGCAAAGCCTGGTATGGAAGAAGACGATGGCTTTGCGAATGAATGATTTACGACTTAACGGATTTGTGATATGGTATTATCTAACGAAAAAATACAGGCGAAACTAAGAGAGAAATTTGGAGAAGGGTTCTGTCAGTTTGAAGAATCCTATGGGATGCTGCATGTGGAAACAGCCAAAGAAAATAACCTGAAAGTTTTACAGTTCCTGTATGATGATGCTGAACTGTCTTTTCGCTTTTTAACCGATTTGTGTGCAGTGAATTATCCCGACCAGTCAGGTAGGGAATTGGCCGTAGTTTACCATTTGCATAACCTTACCGAGAATGTTCGCATTCGACTGAAAGTATTTACCAGTATTGACCAGCCTGATATTTTTACTGCCACCAAACTCTTTGCCGCCGCCAATTTCATGGAAAGGGAAACCTTTGATTTCTATGGCGTAAATTTTGTGGGCCATCCGAATCTGAAGAGAATATTGAATGTGGATGAAATGGATTATTTCCCCATGAGAAAGGAATATCCATTGGAAGATCAGACAAGGGTGGATAAGGACGATGAGATGTTTGGAAGGGGAGGAAATACAGTGGTGAATTGACGGATTAGCGGATTGGGTAGCTGGCTCAGTGCTAAAAAATCCGCTAATCCGTTAATCAGCTGATTCGATCATCAAAACAACTAACTAAAAATAATTAAAACCCCAGGGTTTGGGCATGACAGAACAGAACCACCATCATATCAGACTGCCGGAAGGCTCGATTGAGAAACAAACGACCACACTTAATGTGGGCCCAACGCATCCTGCTACCCATGGAGTGTTCCAGAATATCATGGAAATGGACGGGGAAAGAATTTTATCTTCAGCATCTACCGTAGGGTATATTCACCGTGCTTTTGAAAAAATTGCTGAGCGCAGGCCATTGTACCAGATTACGCCATTAACTGACCGCTTGAATTATTGCAGCAGCCCCATTAATAATATGGGCTGGCATCTTACCTGCGAAAAATTATTGGGTGTGGAAACGCCTAAACGGGTAGACTACCTGCGCATCATCATCATGGAGCTCGCAAGAATTTCAGATCACCTGATTTGCAATTCTATTGTGGGTGTGGATACAGGAGCGTATACCGGATTCCTGTACGTGATGCAATACCGTGAATTAATTTATGAAATATATGAAGAAGTATGTGGCTCCCGCCTTACTACTAATATTGGGCGTATTGGCGGTTTTGAAAGGAATTTCACAGATACAGCATTTAAGAAACTCGAAAAATTCCTGAAAGAATACCCTGCTGTTTTAAAGGAATTTGAAAACCTTTTTTCGCGCAACAGGATTTTTATGGAACGTACCATCGGTACGGGGGGCATTAGTGCAGAACGGGCACTGAACTATGGGTTTACCGGCCCGAATTTGCGTGCCGCAGGAGTTGATTACGACGTGCGTGTACATAACCCGTACAGCAGTTACCAGGATTTTGATTTTACGATTCCCGTAGGTAAAACAGGCGACAATTATGACCGCTTCCTGGTAAGGAATGAAGAAATGTGGCAGAGCCTGGGAATTATTCAACAGGCATACAGGAAAATTCAGGAATTCAAAGGGGAAGAAGCTGAAGTCTTTCATGCGGATGTGCCCGAATATTATCTGCCTACAAAGGAAGATGTATATACCAAAATGGAAGCCCTGATCTGGCATTTCAAAATTATCATGGGAGAAGTGGATATGCCCAAAGGGGAAGTTTACCATTCTGTAGAAGGTGGTAATGGAGAACTGGGTTTCTACCTGATCAGTGATGGGGGAAGAACGCCATTCAGACTGCATTTCCGCAGGCCCTGTTTTATATACTACCAGGCCTACCCAGAACTGGTAACTGGAGGCATGCTGAGTGATGCGATTGTAACAATGAGCAGTTTGAATTTGATTGCGGGAGAAATGGATGCGTAGGATATTTTTTTAAAGTTGTTTTGACTTTTAAATTTTGACTTTTCGGTTATGATAAAGTTTTCAGAAGAGAAACTGGCCAAAGTAAAAGAAATCATCGCACGTTACCCCGAGGGGAAACAGAAAAGTGCATTGCTGCCCGTATTGCATGTGGCACAGGATTTTTTTGGCGGGTGGTTGAGCAGCGATACGATGGATTATGTTGCAGAACTGTTGAATATTAACCCTATCGAAGTATATGAAGTGGCTACTTTCTACAGCATGTATAATTTGAAGCCGGTTGGAAAATACATGTTTGAAGTATGCCAGACCGGACCATGTATGTTGAGAGGAAGTGATGACATCATCAGTTATATCAGCAAAACCCTGAACATCAGGCCGGGTGAAACAACCGCTGATGGGCTGTTTAGCCTAAAAACGGTGGAATGCCTTGGGGCATGCGGTTATGCACCTATGATGCAGCTGGGTAAACATTACAAAGAACATTTGACAAAAGAAAAAGTAGACGCCATTATAGCCGAATGCAGAAAGAATGCAGCAGCAAATAATTAAATCAATGCGCAATCAACTAATCCGCTGATTCGCAAATCAAATTATATGGGTGTAAAATTATTATTAGAAAAAGCACATGTGGAAGGGATTCGTTCCTTTGAAGTGTATCGCCGTGAGGGAGGGTATCGTGCTGCAGAGAAAGCCCTGAAAACAATGGGCATTGAAGCAATTGTGGACGAAGTGAAGAAAAGCGGATTGCGTGGAAGGGGTGGTGCAG
>JBDKLG010000078.1:0-5430 GCA_039795695.1 Bacteroidota bacterium | reverse complement strand
TACCAATTTCATCCTGCAGGTCAAGTCTTAACTTAACAATTCTATTCTGCAAAAGCTCCATTGCAACAAGATTGTTTTCAACCGATGTAACTGCCGGAACAAATTTTTTAGATAATTGTATCAGCCTTTCCCTGAATTCAACTTTCAGCAGGCTATCTTTGGGGAGCTCCAGAAGCGAGGAATCTGCATAGACCTTATTCAGCTCTCTATGAAAATAATCAATTTTTTTGGTTGATTTTGCAACGGATTTCTCCCAATCTTCCAATTGTTTTTTTAACTCGGTTAAAATAAGTTTTGAAGCGTTCAGGTTACGTAAACTTTGTCTGTTTCCTAATCCTAAATTACTTTCCTTGGTTTTGATTACAATATCTTCCAGATTGGGTAATTCCTCTGTAATTTCACTGGTGTCGATATCATGGTTAATGTATAATAATGCCTGTTTGGACAAATAGATATATGACTCAATTTTTTGCATTCGGGATGAGTACCCGGTATCCTGTGCAGAAAGCTTATTGCTGTCCGCCTTAATAATGGCAGAATCCTTTATAACCAAGGGCGGATTTCTTTTTTGTGCATTACCACAATAGTAAAACAGCCCTGTTAATATCCCTAACAGAACAAAATGCTTTCTCATATTACTTAGGCTGTTCAAATGATGTTTTGCCGGTTTAGCGTGTAGTCTGTTTAATGATACCCCCGCCAAGTTAATTAAAAAGAGCTTAAATTAGTACGAAACATAGGAAAATTCATGTTGATTTTGTCTTTAACACTATCACAATAAAGCCAGGTTAATTTACTATAAACCACTGAATATGCATCAGTTCAATTATTTTTTTTCTAGCATTAAAATATTATTGCTATTCCTGACAATAGTCTTTTCGTTTTCTTCCTGCGCTGAAAACAAATATGCGGCATCCGACTCAGGTAATTGGGTATCTCTGTTCAATGGAAAAAATCTTGACGACTGGAAAGTAGGTGCCAATGCAGCAAGTTTTCGGGTTGACAGTGGTATGATTCGCGTGAACGGCAAAACAGCTCATCTGTTCTATAATGGAGCTTATTCCAACCATTTTTTTAAAAATTTTGAATTGAAAGCCTCTGTAATGACTTTTAACAGGGCCAATTCGGGCATTTATATACATACCGATTTTCAGGAAACTGGCTGGCCCGAAAAAGGCTACGAGATCCAGGTAAATAATTCGCATACCGACTGGCGGAGAACCGGTAGCTTATATGGCATTGAAGATGTGAAAGAACTGTATGTAAAGGATTATGAATGGTATACCGAATATATCAAAGTGGCAGGCAAAAGAATAACCATCAAAATCAACGATAAAGTAGTAGTTGATTATACGGAACCGGATAATCTAACAAGAACAGGTGCTAATGCAAAACGTGTATTATCCGGTGGTACTATTGCATTGCAGGGGCATGACCCACTAAGTGTTGTCTATTTTAAGGATATCCTCATTCGAAAACTACCCGATTAGTATGGGTTACATATATACCATTGCTTTGATGATACCACTTGCGGGGTTTAGCCATCCGGTGAATTGTTCAACCATTTCCTCAAACCCTACACGATGTGTGATATAAGTGGTTGGCTGAATTAGTTTTTTCTTCATACAATCCATTACATGTGCAAAATCAATAATTGTGGCATTTCTGCTGCTCATCAGTGTAGCTTCTCTTTTGTGAAATTCAGGGTGATTAACCAGTAATGGCTGTTTTTGTAAACCTACCAATACATATCTCCCCCCCTGCGCAATGTATTGAAAGGAATCATTGATGGCGTTTAAATTACCAGTTGCATCAATAACTGTTATGGGCATATCTCCCTGTGTGAGTGTTTTTAGCTCCTGAACAACATTTGTTTTTGAAGGATTGATAACAAATTGAACCCCTAGTTTATCTAGGCAAAAGTGCAGTCTTTTTTCTTCTACATCCATGGCAATTACCTGAGCTCCTGCAATTCGGGCAAACTCAATCGTGCCTAACCCAATCGGACCTGCACCAACAACCAAAACAAATTCCCCTTTTTTGATTTCAGCCCTGCGTACGGCATGTGCGCCAATTGCCAGGGGTTCCACTAAAGCAAGTTCTTCAAAGCTCAAGCCGTTATTCTGCACCAATGATTCGTCAGGAACCTGCAAATACTCTACCATTCCTCCATCGCTGTGTACCCCGCAAACATTCAGTTCTGCGCAACAATTGGGTTTTCCGGAGCGGCAGGCAATACAGTATCCGCAATTGAAATAGGGAAGAACAGTTACAGCAACACCTTCTCTGAATTGTTTATTATTTGTTTGAAATATTACCCCTGAAAGTTCGTGACCAAGTATGCGTGGATAGGAAAAATAAGGCTGGGTGCCTTCATAGGCATGCAAATCCGTACCACAGATACCGATGCACTTAATTTGAATGATGGAAAATCCATCTTTTGGCAATGGTGCATTGATTTCCTGATAGGCTAAATGCCCGGGACCCATACAAACAATTGATCGCATAAGCAATATTTTTTCTGCATTTTCCGAACTGCCGCATTGTTAACTTTGTAAGCAAAATGCAATAGTTTTAAGCATTGACCAATGCCCTATCCAGGTGCACATATCCACCATCCACATGAATAATTTGACCGGTAGTATGGCTTGATACCGGTGAAAGAAGGAATACCACTGCATTGGCAATTTCTGTTGCTGTAGTCATCCTGTTGCCCAGAGGAATTTTTGCGTTTATTTCAGCCAGTTTGGCAACAGGATTTTCCATGGTATTAATCCAGTTTTCATACAAAGGGGTGTAGCATTCAGCCACGGCTACCGCATTTACGCGTATACCGTATTTCAGCAATTCAACCGCCCATTCCCTGGTTAAAGCATTCCTGCCGCCATTGGCAGCTGCATAAGCAGATGTATTACCCTGCCCGGTTTCAGCTGTTTTGGATGTAATATTTACAATCGCCCCTTTCGATTTTTTTAATTGAGGTAATGCATGATGTGCCATCAAATAATAGTGCAGCAGATTTTTGTGCAGGCTGCTCATGAATTTTTCATAGTTCCCATTTTCCAGGCCTACCCCGTCGTTAACACCTGCATTATTAACCAGGCCATCTATTTTGCCAAATTTTGCAATTACTTCATTTACGGCTTTTCCGGAATTTTCCGGATCGCTAAGCTCTGCTACTATCTGCCAGGCCTTGCTGCCATTGAGTTCTAACTGTTGTACCAATTGCCTGTTATCGGCTTCATTTCTCCCAACAATCACCGGTATCGCTCCTTCTGCGGAAAGTACCCTTACTATCCCCTCTCCAATCCCTTTAGCCCCTCCCGTAACAATGACCACTTTATTTTTTAATTGCAGGTCCATAAAAACAGTTTATAGTTGATAAAATTGAACAGCGTTTTTGCCAAAAACTGCCTCTTTTTCCGTAATGGAAAAATGATTGTAGTAAGACTTAACAATATTCATTACTTCCGCATATTCGGCCGCTACCAGGCATACAGGCCAGTCTGACCCATACATCAGCCTTTTCGTGCCAAAAGCTTCTGTAACAATTTCCAGGTAAGGGATAAAATCTTCCTGCTTGCTTTTCCCCAAATCTGCTTCAGTTACCATACCGCTTATTTTACAGTATACATTCTCAAATGCAGCCATCAACTGCATATCCCTTTTCCAGTCACTTATTAAACCCTTACTGATATAGGGTTTGGCAAGATGGTCAATCACAAAAAGCTGATCGGGAAACTGTTTCACCAATGCAAAGGCCGATGAAAGCTGGTGCGGAAAAATCAGTATATCATAAGTGAACCCGTAATGGTATAATTTTTTTATTCCACGCAAAAAACTGTCACGCAGCATAAATTCAGGCGCTTCCGCCTGTAAGACATGCCTGAACCCCTTTATTATCGGCACTTTCGAATAGAAATCGAGT
Organism: Bacteroidota bacterium; assembly: GCA_039795695.1. Lineage (GTDB taxonomy): Bacteria > Bacteroidota > Bacteroidia > Chitinophagales > Chitinophagaceae > Sediminibacterium. The sequence continues at coordinate 1,502 of JBDKLG010000078.1, read as the reverse complement.
TTTTGATCAAGGTCTTCCGATTGTAAATCAACCCAGCCTACCACTCCTTTGATAAAAGGATTTGCTTTGGCCTGTTCAGTTAAAAAAGCGGTCTCTTTTTCCGATTGATCGGCTTGTACTGCAATACAGCCAGCTACCTGGTTTTGTTTCAGCACCGGTTCAAGATCAGCCGGCAAAAAATTTCGCCTGATAATTTTCATCTCATCAGTGATCCAATACTGTTCTTCAGGATCGTAGTTCCAAAAATGTTGATGCGCATCGATTGTCATGGATAGATGGTAGATTCTAATTAACTGAAATCATTCATGTATTTGGGCTGTTTGTCTGGAAATACCTAAACCATCAATACCCAATTCCATTATATCTCCCGGTTTTAAATAAACGGGGGGATTCAATCCAAGGCCCACTCCTGCGGGAGTGCCTGTAGATACAATATCGCCGGGTAATAGTGTCATAAAGCGGCTGATATAAGAAACCAGTTGCGGCACATTGAAAATAAAGTCATTCGTATTTCCATCCTGCATCATTTTTCCATTAAGCTTTAACCACAAACGTAAATTATGCGGGTCAGTTATTTCATCTTTGGTAGACAGCCAGGGGCCCAATGGTGCAAAACTGTCACAACCCTTCCCTTTGTCCCAGGTACCTCCTCTTTCCAGTTGAAATGCCCTTTCGCTGATGTCATTATGCAAACAATAACCTGCTACATAATCCATGGCTTCTGCTTCTGCAACATAACTCGCTTTTTTACCTATCAAAAATGCAAGCTCTACTTCCCAATCGGTTTTCACCGAATCTCTGGGAATAATTACCGGATCAAAAGGCCCGGTAATGGCTGTAGTGGCTTTCATGAAAATAATGGGCTCTGCCGGTATTGCCGCATTTGTTTCTTTGGCATGACCGGCGTAATTCAAACCAACACAAATAATCTTGGAAGGCCTGGCCACAGGGCATCCAAGTCTGACGTTTTCAGGCAGTTTGCGAAGCATATTCCTGTGCGCCGCAAGCATCCATGCCAGGTGCGGAATGCCCCCATTCGCAAAAAAAGCTTCGCCATAATCTTTGATGAATCCCGAAACATCATAGTTGATTCCTTCAATATGTATGCCCGGTTTTTCATTACCGGGTTCGCCAAATCTGATCAGTTTCATTTTGTTTTATTGCATGGTTAATTCAATAATAGTATCTATTCCATTCATTTCTACCTCATTCAGGTAAACAAACAAACCTTCCTCCTGTTGCCTGATTTTTATCGCATTTGTTTTGCCCATTACCCCAGCCCGGGTAATTTTGCCTTTAATACCTGGAACAAACAAGAAGGGCTGTTGAATTTTGCCGGGGTAAAGAATATGAATGAACACTGTTTTCTTATTGGCTGTTACAACACCCCAATCCTGTGCCGGAACAATATTTCCTCTCGTTCCGTAGATACTGGGGCCGTTGCTTGCTATCCAGTTACCTATTTTCGAAAGGGTATCTGTGAATTCTGATTGTATCTGTCC
>JBDKLG010000077.1:0-15217 GCA_039795695.1 Bacteroidota bacterium | reverse complement strand
AATTCGCCCCGTGTTCTACCGATTTACAGGTAAGCACAGCTACAAATACCGCCATGGCCCATCCGATCGTAATGGCGATTAAACCACCATTGTTTCCCTTGGTTTTGTTTAGGGTAACATTCGCTACCACACCGTCGCCAAGCGTTACCAGCATGGCAGTTCCTAAAAATTCAGCAATAAAAGGAGACATAAGCATTTGTTTTAGCGGATTAAGATACGAGGAAATTACTAAAGTATGTACTGGCTTGCCAGGGAATTAAAAGAAGAGACCTGCTGCTGTTTCCAATCCTCCGTTTCCCCATTTACGGTTTGCATCCAGCCTGCAATTTTAGGTGCTATTTCCATAGCGATGCGGGCATTGAGGAATAGCAACCTGGTCCTTCTAGCCAGTATATCTTCCAGGTTTATGGCCATTTCAAACTGCATGGCATAAACCAATTCCACTTTTCGGTAAGGATAATCCGGATGCATTTTTTCTGCAAGGGATGCCTCATTCAGGATCATGGTTTGCAGCTGCTTTTCTCTTTCTACCGGCCTGCCAATAGCAAGGTCTTTGGTTATACATATTTTTTTGGCCTGCCTGGAAATAAACAAGGCATTATCTACTGCATCCTGGGCCATTTTTCTGTAAGTGGTCCATTTGCCTCCTGTAATGGTAACCAGTCCGCTTGCTGCGATGATCAATGTATGGTCTCTCGACAATAAAGACGTACTGCTGGTACCTTTGGTTTTCACCAATGGTCTTAGTCCCACATAAACAGTTTTCACATTTTCTCGCAAAAGATTTTTTGTGCCGTAACGGTTAAAATGTTTGAGGATGAATGCAATTTCTTCTTCCAATGCTTTGGGTTCTATTGAATGAGATTCAATAGGTGTATCAGTGGTACCCAGCACCAGCTGCTGATGCCAGGGCACGGCGAACAATACCCTGCCATCGTCTGTTTTTGGTATCATGAGGGCATTTTTGCCCGGGAAAAAAGACTGGTCAACAACCAGGTGAATTCCCTGTGAGGGGGAAACAAGGTCATGCCTTTCTGCATCGTCCATTTGCAGTACCGCATCAGTAAAAACGCCCGTGGCATTAATGACCGATTTGGCATGAACGGCATATTCTCTGCCCGATAAAGTATCCGTTAATTTTACCCCACTGATTTTATCAGCGGTCTTAATAAAAGCGGAGGCCTTGCAATAATTCACCACAACAGCTCCATAATCTGCTGCCGTAATGGCCAGGTCGATACAAAGCCTGCTGTCGTCAAATTGACCATCATAATATAAAATACCCCCGGACAAACCAGTTGGGTTGATGGCAGGAAGCTGTTCAATTGTTTTCTTTTTGGAAAGAATTTTGGTTCTTCCCAATGATAATTTTCCTGACAACAAATCATAGATACTGAGACCAATGGCATAGAAGCATTTTTCCCAAAAACTGAATACGGGTATCACAAATGGCTGAATGGAAGTGAGGTGGGGTGCGTTTTTAAGCAGGTAGGCCCTTTCGCGCAGCGCTTCCCTTACCAGTTTAATATTTCCCTGCTGTAAATACCTTACGCCTCCGTGAACCAGTTTGGTAGAACGGCTGGAAGTGCCTTTGGAAAAATCGTATTGTTCAACCAGTAATATTTTGTAGCCCCTGGATGCTGCATCCACTGCAATTCCCAATCCTGTTGCCCCCCCGCCTATCACTATCATATCCCAAATAGGGGTAGTAGATAATTGCTGCAACATTGTTTCTCTGTTCATGATGCCATCTTGTATAAATGAAACTCTGTTTTCACTGGTATGTTTCGTGAAATCATTTCTTTCCACTAATAGTGCCTCTATGAAAAATTAACCCGGCATGCTCCAGTTCACAGCCGCGTTGATAGCTCGTTTCCATTCTGCTGATAATTGAGTCCTTGTATTTTCTGACATGGAGGGTATAAATACTCTTTCCATTTGCCACTGTTGCTGAATATCTTCCATACTGCTCCAATAGCCAACAGCAAGGCCTGCGAGATAAGCTGCACCAAGGGCAGTTGTTTCAACAATGGTTGGTCTTACCACTTTTGTGTTCAGCAAATCGCTTTGGAATTGCATTAGCAGGTTATTGGCAGTAGCACCACCATCTACCCTTAGTTCTTTAATGGTTATACCTGCATCGGCTTCCATGGCTTTCAAAACATCCATGGTTTGATAAGCGATACTGTCCAATGCAGCTCTTGCAAAATGTGCGCCGGTAGTTCCCCGCGTAATACCAACAATGGTACCCCGTGCATGCTGGTTCCAGTAAGGTGCCCCCAGGCCGGCAAAAGCGGGTACAACATATACACCTCCACTGTTTTCCACTTCTGCCGCAAGCGATTCCACTTCACCGGATGTACGAATGATCTTTAATCCGTCGCGCAGCCATTGAACAACCGCCCCTGCAATGAATACGCTGCCTTCCAGTGCGTACTGTGTTACGCCATTTACTTTCCATGCCACAGTTGTTAATAAATTATTGGTGGATGCAACCGGTTTTTCTCCGGTATTCATGAGCATAAAACATCCTGTACCATAAGTGTTTTTTACCATACCGGGCTGTGTACACATTTGTCCGAACAAAGCCGATTGCTGGTCACCGGCAATACCGGCAATGGGGATATTATGGGCAGATAAAATATTTTGTGTATGGCCATATACTTCACTGCTGCTTCTCAGTTCGGGCAGCATAGATGAGGGTATATCGAATATGTTCAGTAATTCGCTATCCCATTCGAGTGAATGGATATTGAAAAGCATGGTACGCGATGCGTTAGAGAGGTCTGTTGCATGAACTGTTCCATTGGTTAATTTCCATAGAAGCCAGCTATCGACCGTTCCAAAAAGCAGTTCGCCGTTCGCTGCTTTTTTGCGTGCCCCTGAAACATTATCCAGTATCCATTTTACCTTGGTAGCAGAAAAATAAGCATCCACTACCAGTCCTGTTTTTTGCTGTATGCTTTTGTCAATGCCTTTTGCTTTCAATTCATCGCAATAGGATGCTGTACGCCTGTCCTGCCATACAATAGCATGGTGAATAGGCTGGCCGGATATTTTATCCCAGACAACTGTGGTTTCGCGTTGATTGGTGATACCGATTCCTGCAATATTTTTAACAGAGAGTCCTGCTTTTGTGATGGCTTCCGCTGCCACACCCAATTGGGTACTCCATATTTCATTGGCGTCATGTTCAACCCATCCTGGTTGAGGAAAAATTTGTGTAAACTCTTTTTGGGCAACAGAAATAATAGATCCTTTCTTGTCAAATACAATAGCCCTGCTGCTGGTTGTACCCTGGTCAAGGGATAAGATATACTGGTTCATGGAGCATGCGTTTGATTGAAGATACTTGATTTTTTACATTCCTGTCAGGGCTATCAACCGGGAAAAGACGTGCGGAACAGCTTTGAAAGAATTTATTCATCAAACCGGATTACTTGCGCGGTTTGAGCCATTTTTCGGGGTCGATGGGAGTTGTTTTGTCGTTCATGATCATAAATATCAGTGAACCATCTCCATCAATGGATGCACCGGATTTACCCAGTACCGTACCTGCTTTCACTTCCTGGTTTTTGTTGACTGCCACATTCGACAAATTGGTATATCCGGTAAAGTATTTGCCGTGCTGAATAATGATCATTTGTTCCCCGTCTGCCTCACTCACATAAGATACTTTTCCATCGGCTACACATTTAATGCCAGATCCAACAGGGAGGGATATTTCAATGCCATCCGTTTTCCTTTTCAGTTTCGTTCCGGGTATGTTTTCAATACCAAAATGTGCAGTAATAACACCGGTTGATGCGGGCCAGGGCAGCCTGCCCTTATTATTTTCAAAATTGATCGACATTTCCCTGCCCTCGGGGGTGGATTCCAGAGGGGTATATACCCTGTCTTTAACAGGTGTTGCCACTGTTGTTACAGGTTCATTGTTACCAGGTTTCACAGGCTTTGCCGGCGACACAGTATTCTTAGCTGTCGCATCTGCAGGCTGGCTCTTCTTCTGTTCTTCCAGTGATTTCAATCTGGCAGCTTCTTTCTTTTTTGCTTCTTCAATTTCTCTACGGATAATTGCATTGAAAGCCTGTTGGGTTTTCTGTCTTTGTTTTTCCTTGTCGCTTATCTGTCTGGTCAATTCTTTTTCCCTGCCTTTTATTTGGGCAACTATCTGGTCTTGTTCCTTCTTATCGGCCTGCAATACTTTTAATTGTTCGCTTTGTGTTTGAAGGGTACCCAGCCTTTCTTTTTTATTGCTGCTTAAAACGGTAATTTTTTCCCGCAATAACTGGTCCGATTTGATAATGGTATTGGCCTGTGTTTCCCTGTTCTGGCGGTAACTCTTGAGATAGGTGATTCTTTTAATGGCGTCGTTAAAGCTGATTGATGAGAACAAAAAATTCAGGTATTCATAACTGCCCCTGTTCCGGTAAGCAAAAACGATGCTTTTTGCATATTTGATTTTAAGGGTATCCAGTTCTTTTCTTAGCCGGTAAATATCCCGCTCATTGGTGTAGATGGTTTCATCCAGTTGCCGAACCTGCTTATTGATGCTGTTAACCAGTTCCTCCCTTTTGTTAATCTTACTCTTTATAAGGGCCAGCTGTTTCAGGGATGTTTTCTTATTGCTTTGTGTTTCATTGTAAAGCCTGTTCAGATCGGCAAGCTCTTTTTGAATTTCCTGTTCTTTCTTCTGCAGCTCCTCCCTGGTGTTCTGGGCAGAAACGCTTAGAACGATGGTTAAGGATACAATGAATACAGAAAAAAATTTATTGAGCATGGTATTGAATTAATTGAGGAATAATCTGTCCTGCTAAGATGGGGACAAATTACATAGGCTTGAATTTTTTAGGTATGTCAAAATGATATTTTAACGGTTCATTTAGGGTAAACTCCTTAAAATCGAGGTAGAGATCCAGTTTTGATTTTTCTGCCACTGAAATAGTGCGGTAGGAAGCGAATTGGTAAGGCCCCAGCGGTAAATAATTGCTGAAAGTAATATCGCAGGTCCTGTTTCGAAGTATGTCCACATCATCCAGTTTGCTGTGCATCACACTAAAACCTGAATTATCAAGAGTTATCAAATGTTTAAACAGGTCGCCAACCATCAATACCAGTAATTGATTGGGGCTTGACTTATAGGATACCACATTACTGTCGATGAATACCGGATTTCCCACCAGGATATCCTGAATGGTGGAAAAATCGAAGGGTATTTGTATGATTTCCTTTAAATAATTGATGGACCTGTTGGAATAGGTTTTTTTCTGGTTATAAACGACCAGTACGCTGTCTTTTTTGATCTTGGCTTCCAATCCCAATCCGGGTATGCCCATCCAGGTACCCACAACCTGAATCAGGATGATGCTGTCTTTTTTCATTCCCAGGTATACGGTGAAGTTTTCGCTTTTTTCAGGCCCTGCAGAAGACACTTTTATTTTCGCATTGAAGGTATTGAAGTCGATTTTGCTTTTGACCACTTTACCCAGGATATCCTTAACAATGGCTGCCGAATCTATCTTGGGAGATTCTTTGATGACTACGGTTTGGGCCGTATCTTTTTTGGTGATGGCTTCTGAAACACCCTGTGTTTTTTTCACTGTTTTACAGGAAAAAATCAATATTGCCGGTAATAGCAGGTAAGCAATTTTTTTCATATGGTTTATTTTCCTGTATGGCCAAATCCACCGGTGCCTCTTTCGGTTTCGTTAATATTGTTAACCGGTATCCATTGTATTCTTGCTACTTTTTGAAGAACCATTTGAGCGATCCTGTCTCCCGACAGGATTGTTTGGGGTTCATTGGAAAGGTTGATCAGTATCACTTTAATCTCGCCTCTGTAATCTGAATCAATGGTGCCCGGGGTATTCAAACAGGTAATCCCCTGTTTGATGGCCAACCCGCTTCTTGGGCGAATCTGTACCTCAAAACCGGCAGGTATTTCGAGGAATATTCCGGTAGAAATCAGTCCTCTTTCCATGGGCTGAAGAGAAACCGGTTCTTTTAAACTGGCCCGGATATCCAAACCCGATGAACCTGCTGTTTCATAAACAGGTAATGGATTGGCGGAAAGATTGATGATTTTAACAGAATGGGAATCTGATGCCATATTTGCAAAAATAGCTTTTTCTATTGCAAGATGGTTCATTTAATGAACACTAAACCAAAGAAAAAACAGCCAAAGAAAGTTCAGAAAACCATTAACGGGCATGCCGTCCTTAGCCATCAAAGCAGCACAGGATAAGGCAGATACTGCGAATGTATTCAATTTGCCCAAATTGGCAGTTCAATCAAATCGACGCTTTACCTATAAGTAAATTGGATAAATTTGCCTACTTTGAAATAAAGTGTCATTGATTGAATTCAATAAATCAAGTTCATGAAAAAAGCGTTAATCTGCGGCATATCGGGTCAGGATGGATCATACCTGGCTCAGTTACTGCTGGAAAAGGGATATGAGGTTTACGGGGGATCAAGGGATGCTCAATCAGGCAGTTTTCAGAACCTCGTAAAATTGGGTATTAAACAAGACATTCAATTGGTTTCTATCAATATCACCGATTTCCGAAATACACTTCAGAGCATTCAAAAAATAAAACCGGATGAGATTTACAATCTCTCGGGTCAAAGTTCTGTAGGGCTTTCTTTTGAACAGCCTGTTGAAACGCTGGAAAGCTTTATCATGGGGAATTTGAACCTGCTGGAATCGATAAGGTTTATCGGGCTTCCTATCAAACTATACAATGCCGGGTCTAGTGAGTCTTTTGGTGATACGCTGGGGAAAGCCGCCGATGAAGCAACTGCTTTCAGGCCCAGAAGTCCCTATGCTGTTGCAAAAGCAACTGCTTTTTGGCAATTGGCCAATTACAGGGAAGCCTATCATATATATGCCTGTACCGGTATACTTTTCAATCACGAATCGCCACTGAGAAAGGAGAATTTCGTTACAAAAAAAATCATTTCTGCAGCCTGCCGGATACATAGGGGAAGTAAGGAGAAACTTTATCTGGGAAATACGGATATTTACCGCGATTGGGGATGGGCGCCTGAATATGTAATTGCCATGTGGCAAATGATGCAGCAGGAAATACCGGATGATTATGTAATAGCGACAGGAAAATCAAATTCATTGCATGATTTTATACAAATGGCTTTTTCAAAATTAGCCCTGAAGCCGGAAGAACATGTTTTTACAGACCCGTCGCTCATGAGGTTAACTGATTTGCGCATAGGCAAGGCCAACCCGCAAAAAGCAGCCGAAAAACTGGGATGGAAAGCCAGTATTTTTCTTGAAGGAGTGATTGAAAAGATGATTGAAGCGGAATTGATGGAAGATAAATGACCCTTCCATTAAAGTAAACATGCGAACAAAATTAAATTAGCTTACCAGATTTATTGGCATAATCCGAGAATCTACGGCTAAATAATTGAATTGCTGAGCAGGTATTTTTACATGCATGTAGTTATGTGAGTTAAGTTATTTTTGTATTGGTGTATGAATTCATCTTCTATTATGGTTTTAGAATTAACTTCACCGCACAATAAAGAATTGTTTTCTTGCCTTTTATAGAACAATTTCCATTACTGTTGCTTAAAGAGAAAACCTTAATGAATCGAAGGCCGGCTTAATTTTAGTGCGCAATTTTAAAAACTACCAACAAAAAAAACATATGCAGAAAAACAGGCTGCTTTTTTTCCGTTCTTACTTGTTTTGCACAATCTCATTTTTTTCAATGAGTTGTTTCGATCGTTTGCCTGTAAAGCACAATGTATATTTCAACAATTTCGAATCCGGCAGTAACGAAGCGCTCACTGTATATGACCACAATGGCAGGGTAGACAGTTTAAAAATTTCGGATTTTAACAATGGAAAGGTCTTTGGTTTTTTTAACAATAACCGGGTCGATTTTGAGCTAAAAAACCTGCCTGAACACAATACGATTAAGGTTGAATTTGACCTTTTAATTCATGATAAATGGGATGGCAATCACCTGGCACCTGGCGGAACGGTTCCGGATGTATGGCAAATGATATTGGATGGCCAACTTATTTATCTTAGTACTTTCTCAAATGGGCCATATCAACAGTCTTTCCCCGGCAATTATATAGATGCTTTAAGCCCTTCCAATCCTGCTAACCCTGCCCGTTCCAATTCATGGCGGTCTGATTTGCCGGGTGTATGCGCTTTAAAATCTCAGGCAAATGGAACTTCCTTGTACAAAATAGAGCTAACAACGGGCCATTCTAACGGTAGCGTATCTATTGCCTGCAATGATGCGCTTCAGCCTTTTAACAGTCATTGCCTAAAGAGCTGGTCTATTGACAATCTGAGGTTAACAGCAATTTATTTTAATTGATTTAAGCTGAAACCTAATCCTGCAAAGCGGTTCATCGAAGCGAGATACGGATAATAGTGTGTAATTTGTTAACAGCTACTGTTTCCGAAAGATTTGATTAGATTCTGGCAAAATATCCACCGATATCAAATTTCATTTGCATATTAATGGAACCATTGCTGGAAGGAATAAAACGAGCGGGATCAACCAGACGGAAGTCAACAGACACACGGCTATCTTTTGATTCATTCTGCTTATTACCATGAAAGAGATTTGCGCCGTTGAATACAAGTATTTCACCGTATTTTACCGTATACGCACGAAAGTCGCCCTTATCCTCTTCACTCTCCATCCAGATACTGTTAAATTCATTGGTGTCTACAAAAGGCATCCAGAAATTAAGTTCTGATATACCGTGGTTATAGGTTTTGTCTTTATGCCATTCACCAACCGCGATATTCCCATTAGCAAGCTGTAATCTGAAAGTGGGTATTTGCTGATAAATAATTTCCTCATACCCAAAACGCAGTTTCAGTTCATTTACCAGGTCAATATAAGTATTACGAAAATCTGTTATGAAATGGTCATAATACATTTTGTGCCAGATAGTATTTTGGTCATTCTCTCTTTTAACCAAATCGTAATGTTTTAAAAGATGCAAATCTTCCAAAGACCTGTTTTCTTCAGACAATCCCAGCATTCCGGATATGATATTACGAAAGGGGTATTTTATTGTATCATAAGTTATTTTGTAGGGTGCACGCTGGTACATCATAAATAAAGAAAGGTTTTATTGAAACGGTCTGACATTTATAGGCAACACGGAATGATTGTGTTCGCACTTTGCCTTTTCCTTGAAAAGGCAAAAGTATTGCATTGACACAATACAGGAAACCCCTGAACTGTTTTTTTTAAATCTCCTGCTTTGGAACAGGTAAGGAAGTCAAATTGCTATCACAATACATGAGACGGGAGGCTGTTCCAGAGCAAAAAACTACCTGAAATGTACCGGTCGGATTGATTGGTTTGAGTTTAAAATGCACTATTTTTGACCTTATAAGTATTTATCATATTTAATAAAAAGATCCTCGTTTACTGTAGTAATAATAGTAATACTTGAGCCGGGTCCAGGGGTAATCGGACGATTAATTAGTTATTTGTTCAAAAATTTGTTGATAGTATTCTTCGCCTGACCATGATAAAGTATGCCGGATCTGTTACAGCGTATTAAGTAAATCACGTTAAAACAATTTTCCATTGTTAAAAGCTATCTGGCGAGCTAATCCCAAAACAATTTATTTCAACTTCAGGTATTTGCCCTGGCGGCAGGCCATACATTTTCCTTTTTGGATTTCTTCGAAAACCTATTTGCGTAAAGCGAGAGGAAAAATCAGCATCCATGGTCCTTTGTTTACCGGTATGATTCGAATAGGCTATGGCGATATAGGCATATTTGACAAAAAAAGATCCAGAACAATCTGGGAGGTTGCGGGTACTGTTGTATTTGAAGGTAAGGCGGAAATAGGCCATGGCTCAAAAATATCGGTTGGTGAAGCAGGGCTTTTGCAGCTGGGCAGGAATTTTGCGATAACTGCAGAAACTACCATCATCGCTTATAAAAAAGTGGTATTTGGTCACGACTGCCTTTTATCCTGGGATATCCTGGTTATGGATACCGATTTTCACACGATTACCAATGCACAGTCTGAAATTCAAAACCCACCGGCAGAAATAAGCGTTGGCAATAAGGTTTGGATTGGCTGTCGTTCCCTTATTCTTAAGGGCTCGGTTATACCGGATGGTTGTATTATTGCAGCCAATAGTCTGGTAACCAAAGAACTGAATGGCATCAACCAGGTATTTGGCAAACAGCCCTTGCGTGTACTATCACAAAACATTAGCTGGCATTAATACTAACAGGTTTATTAACTCATCATTTTCTTAAAGCTTTCTGATTAATGTTAACTTTTGGATTTAAAAATAAAGTACAACAAATCAAATCCAACCTATCCTTTCTGTCAAATTTTCTCAACCTGGGATTTATACAGGTATCCAATGCAGTTATTCAAATACTTCTTTTCCCGTTAATCATTCACATAGTTGGCCTCGAAAAATTTGGGGCAGTAATGGTGGCTAATTCCATTGCTTCGCTTGCAGGGCTCATCGTAAATTATGGTACGGGTTTGTCGGGCATAAAAGACATCACCCTTCATAAAACAAATCCAACGGCACTTTCAGGAATTGTTTACAATGTCTTTTTTACAAGGTTATTCCTATTCATGGCAATCTTATTAGCCTTGCCTGTTTTGTATTTTACTCATTTCAACCTCAGCTACCTGTTACTGGCTGTTCCGATTGTATTAACTGAAATCATTAACCCACTTTTCTTCTTTACGGGTATTGAAAAACTTTTTCTTTACAACCTTGCCAATTTAATTTCCAAACTAACAGCCTCGGCAATTATTTTATTCATGATAAAATCGCAGGAAAATGCCCCCTGGGTAAATTTCTATCTTGGATCTGCCAGCCTGTTTTTTTACCTTTTGCTTTCTATTTATACCATAAAGAAATTCAGGCTTGGGACTGTTATCTTTGATTATCGTGCTGTGATCTGCCTGCTCAAAAATAATTTTTACCTTGTTGGCAACAATATTTCTGTACAATTACAACAGTCCTTCTTTCTTTTTGCCATTGCTTTAACCCACAACCCACTGCTGCTGGGCGCCTACTCATTATGCGATAAAATCGTATGGTCATTCCGGCTAATACTAACCGCATTTTCCGGAGCCGTTTTTCCAAAAGCAGTCAGGATGTATCATGAAAATAAAGCAAACTGGCAGGCTTACAAACGAAAAACCAACCAGTACCTCGCCCTGTTTTTTATCCTTGCCGGACTGGTAGTATTTTTTTTATCTCCGCTAATAGCCAGGGTGCTTACCGGCAAAGATGATGCCCTCACCAGTTCGTTCATACGTGCCATCAGTTTTGTGCCATTTGTTTCATCGATGAACGTACTAAATGTGCTTGACTTGCTTATACAAAACAAGTATGGCGATATATTTAAAATTGCCATGGTATTACTCTCTATAACCATACTTGTTTCCTTGTTACTGATTACATTCAGTTCTGCCCTGTATTTCGGGTATTATCCTTTAATAATTGAGACCTGCGCTATTCCTCTTTATCTTTACTTTATTAAAAAGTATCCAAAAAGCCCTATTTAAATGCGCAAAAAAAGAATTGCTGTGATCCTGATTAACTGGAACAGTTTTGATACAACCAACGACTGCATTAATTCATTGAAAGAAGTTTCCGATCCTGATTTTGATATTGTGGTTGTGGACAATGCTTCTGCGGATCAATCCGGTGATCAATTGGCTAGCATTCATCCGGATATTATCCTTATCAAGTCTCCCGTTAATGCAGGGTTCACCGGAGGTAATAACATCGGATTCCGATATTCATTGGACAATGGTTATGAATTTTCGTTGATGCAAAACAATGACACATTTGTAGCGCCCGATTATCTATCACCGCTTATCGATTATATGAACAACCATCCGCAAACAGCGGTTGTGCAGCCTCGGATTTTTTACCATCCCAACAGACATATCCTTTGGGATGGCGGGTCCTATTTTAATCATTTTATCGGACATGGCTATACCAAGGGATTGGGCAAGACCTCCTCCCCCAAATATGAACAGGAGAAACAGGTAGACTGGGTAACAGGATGCGCTTTCTTTGTGCGGAACAGCGTTCTAAAAGAAGTTGGGCTTTTGTCGGAAAATATGTTTATGAACTGGGAAGATGTGGATCTATCTTTCCGAATTAAGCAAAAAGGATACCAATTGGCTTATATCCCCTCGTCGATTATTTATCATATAACCAGTATGTCATTAAAATCAAGCAAAAAAGGAGATGAAGGGTTTTTAAGTCCGGCAGCACACTACCGCAATATAAGAAACAGGATATGGATATTAAAACGGTATACTCCATGGTATTTTGCGCTTTCTGTTATTTTTTTTAATTTTTTTTACATTTTACTTGTTATAGGGTATTTTGCGCTGAGGAGACGTTTTGTAAAACTTAAGGCTGTAGTAAATGGTGTTCGTGACGGGTTAAGTGGATCTATTAATTATGTAGTTTACTGAAATGTGTTCACCACTGATATACAAGTGGTGAAATCGGCATACAGACCATATAAAACAAATTCATTTCACAAAAGGCTGCTACAAACTTAGCTGCAGCAATGCAAGATTCATAGTTCGCAACCTTTATGCAGCTTAAAGAACAGCGTTTACTTATATGTTTATCTTTCTCTGTCTGTATATCGCTTCATTCATAACCGCACTCTACCGGCTTTTTCATAAGTACCAGGAGGGTATATTTATTTTTTTTATTTGTGGCCTCCCCATCTATATTACCAGCCTTTCAGTGGCAAACATGTATGGGCTAAGTAATTTTATTCCTTTTTTCCAGGCATTTAAGGAAGTGATCGTGCTTGTTGCCCTTGTTGCTTATACCTACCGGTACAACAGGAAATTACGGTTGCAACCGATAGATTGGTTGCTGTTATTATATGTAGCATATAATTTTCTTTATGCATTACTTCCATTGGGCCCCTATAGTTTAATGGAAAGATTGATTGCCTTAAAAGGGATTTCATTTTTCCCTTTCATCTATTTCGCCGGCCGGTTCTGCGACCCCCGGCAGATAAACCTGAACAAATGGTTTCAATACCTTTGCTTGCTTGCTATTGTTACCGGCATTGTATTATTGTTTGAAATCATTCCTTACAAGCATTTACAAACCTATACCGGTTATGCAGATTTCAATGCCAGTTTCTTCAATGTAGACCCTGCAGGCAATTATGGTTTAACCTGGACTTTTGAGTCGATCAACGGCATCAAGCGTTTTGCGAGTTTTTATTCCATGCCTTTGGAGCATGCCGCTGCTACCCTCGTAAGCATATCTGTGATTGCAGCTTTGGCAACCGACAAACAAAACAGGGTTCGTTTAAACACATTCCTGCTGGTTTCATTTTTGTTTACATTACTGTCCATCGCTTTCGCTTTTTCCCGGGCTGCTTTCGCCAGCTACTTTCTCATGATTTATGTGTACATGCTGATAACGAATAACAGGTTATGGCTTAAAATGATACACCTGAGCATACTACTGGTGATAATTGCGGTGCTTGTATGGTTGAAAGGAGATATTTATGAAGTGATAACAACTACCATCGATTTTTCTGACAGTTCCAGTGTAAGCCACTTGATTGAATGGGTTGCGGGATTACAGGCTATTGGCAGCAACCCCCTCGGACTGGGACTGGGCCATTCCGGAAGAATAGCAGGGAGCTTTGGAGAAAATATCGGCGGAGAAAACCAATTGATCATTATTGGTGTTCAAACCGGCATTGTTTCGATGCTACTTTATATAACTATCTATGCGTCTATTGTAAAAAATGCATTCAAATTGTTTCGCCGCAGTAAGATTAACAAAGAAAGAAAAATCGGGCTATCCTTGGTTTTGGTTAAAATTGGTATGATTATTCCGCTTTTAACCGCCGAGGCAGAAGCTTATCTGTATATCAGTTACCTTGTATGGTTTCTTTCGGGTATGCTGATATCCATCATTGCTTCCAAGGCCGGAGATACTAAAACAATGCTTACCCTGTAATGAGAATAGGAATTGATATACGAGATTTAAAAACAGCAACCACCGGGCAAAAAACCTACCTGGAAGAAATATGCAGGGTCTTCAAACAACAGGCAGGTGTAGCATACCAGTTTTATTTTTTTGACACTTTTATCCCAACATTCAGGGGCAAAAACAAGCTAACCAAATTGCTTGAGCAAGCTAACCTCCATTTTTGGAAACAGTGTGTACTACCCTTCAAAGCAGCCTTAAAAAGATGTGATGTATTGCTCTGCACGGATTATTTTGTACCTTATTTTCATCCAGGATTTAAAACAGTAGCCGTTTTTCACGATGCTTTTTTCTTTGAGAACAAAGACCATTATCATCCTTTGTTTATCTGGCTTTTCAAACATATCGCATTGCCCTCAGCTGGCAGGTGCTCATATATTATCGTGCCGTCAGATTATGCAAAAAAGCAGGTAAGCAAGTATTATACCTGCCTGCCTGTGTCCAAACTGGTTACGATTTATGAAGGACCAAAATCCTTACCGCAAAAGCATGAACCATCCATTCATGCAGCAGTCTTAAACAGGTTGGGTATACAGCCCAAAAAGTACCTGCTCCATGTTGGAGTAATGAATAAAAGAAAAAACATTCCTTTTCTGATCAATGCCTATAAAAAACTGCGGGAGGCCGGAAATGATTACAAACTTGTATTAGCGGGGTCCTTATACACATCTCAGTACATTGACAATTCGGAAAGCATACTTGCTGCCATTGCTGCCAAACAGCTGCAAAAAGATGTGATTCTCACGGGTTATCTTTCGAACGAAGAATTGGCTGTTATTTACCAAAATGCATTTATGTACGTTTTCCCTTCCCTGAATGAGGGTTTTGGATTGCCTGTTGTAGAAGCATGGGGCTATGGGCTGCCGGTTATTGTAGCCAATAATAGCTGCCTGCCAGAAATTGGTGCCGATGCTGTATTAACATTTGATCCTTTTGATGAAATGGATTTATTATCAAAGATGCAGGCTGTTATTGGTCATA
Organism: Bacteroidota bacterium; assembly: GCA_039795695.1. Lineage (GTDB taxonomy): Bacteria > Bacteroidota > Bacteroidia > Chitinophagales > Chitinophagaceae > Sediminibacterium. The sequence goes on along the minus strand of JBDKLG010000077.1, from coordinate 191 downwards.
CAGATACCCGGACCCAACTCGAACAAAAAGGGAAAGCGCGCCTGACTGATTTTTCCTGGGAAAAAACAGCCGCGGAAATTCTCGCGCTATTTTCCTCCTTATCAAAAAACGATGTTACATAGCCGTATTAATTACCGAAAACCCCGTGGATTAACTATCTTCATTTTTTACAATGGAAGCCCTTACTGCAG
>JBDKLG010000076.1:0-5506 GCA_039795695.1 Bacteroidota bacterium | reverse complement strand
GATGGTATCTTGTAGGCAACCCCCATTTTGGAAGAATCAATGACCGGACTGGCTGCGGTAAAATTCACTTTCGCAGCATCCATTAAAAAAGGTTTAAACGCCGAAGTGATGGTCACAACTTTAGGAGAAGAAGTGTCGGCATCCGTCTTAGCCAATTCAGTTCCCGTCTCTTTCTTTACACCACTCCCTTTTTTGCTGCCGGCTTTTTTTGAGCTAGTCGTGGCTGCCTTATTGTTTTTTGTTCTCGGATGCTTTTTCGATTGGGCATGTAGGGCTACAACGATAAGCATTGCCGGTATTAATATAAATTTCCTGTGAGGCATTTTCATATAATTGATGCTTTACTGTTGTTCAACTTTATTGGCTTTGTTTTTTTCTTCCAGAACCTTATCCAGTTTCTGCTGTGCTTCCTGCCTTAATTCCGGAATGGTTGCATTTTCTACAATGCTTTTATAAGTGGCTTCGGCATTAAACCAGTCCTGTTGCTTTACATAAATGTCTCCCAGTAAAACATAGGCTTTGGTAACCCAGGTTTCATAGGAACCTGATTTTTTTATTACTTCAAAGGCAGCTTTTTCTGCATCCGGTAATTTATTCTGTAAAAGCAGCATTTCAGCAATCCGGTACTGTGATTCTGCGGCGTATTCCGATTTACCTGCAGCTATTACCTGTTTATAGGAAAGGATGGATTTATCGTATTCACTATTCAGCTGATGGTTCTTTGCTACAACAAGGCTTGCCATCATCCTGTCGTCTGTCGCAATTCCTTTCTCCAACAATAAATCTTCTGCATTGGAAGCGGCTTCTTTCCACAGCTGCCCCTTAAACTGGCACCGCAGTAGCCCCCGCATAGCTTCCAGCCTGTTCTCTTGCTGGGTAGCAATTGCTTTTAACTGCTGAAAATATTTTTCTGCTTCAGCATAATTTTTTAAGTCGAAATAATATATCCTCGCTATAATCAAAGTGCTTCTTTCTGCGTATTTGTTCTGAGCCTGGTCTGCTACTTTTTTATAATAGCGGAGGCACTCGCTATTTGATTGATTGGCATAATACATTTCTGCCAGTAGGTAATTGGTTTCGATACCATACCTTCCTTCGGGAAATTTATCAAGGTACCCGATAAACCCTGTTCTGGCCCCGGCAAGATCCTTGGCTTCATAACGCAGCATAGACGATCGGTAGGTAAGCGAGTCTTCTTCAGAATTGGTTAGGGCTTTGCCATTCTGCTTCATAAAATCGGCAAACTCGCCTGGTTTTTGAATCTCTACAAAAATATTCCTGATATAATCAATGGCATCGCTGCTTTCCTGTGTATTGGGATAATTTACCACCAGTTTTTTAAAGTTGGCGAGTGCTTCCTCATTTTTGTTCAGGTTAAAAAATGCCACACCAAGTTTTAGGTATGCCTGTGGTCCTTTGGAAGCTGCTTTGGGATTGGCGGCTACTTTCTGCAACGGTGTAATGGCAGATTGGTAATTCTCTTCCGCCAAAAAAGTATTGGCTATTTCGAGATTAGCATCAGCCGTTAAAAGAGAGGCCGGGTATTGTTTTTCCAAAGATTGGAGCAAGGAAATTTTTTCCGGGTTTTTATTCAAAGCCCCCGCGATGATCCCCTTTTGGTACAGGGCATAATCGGCAGAAGGAAGTCGGTATCCAATAAACAGCTCATACATTTTCAACGCCTGCTGAAACTCTTTGCCCATAAAATAACAATCCGCCGATCGCATAAAAGCATCCTGCTCCAGCGAACTTGATCTGGGAGAAACCGTTTTGGTAATTTGCTCGAAGTATTCTTTTGCAGCAACGTAATTTTCATTTTTCAAATAGCCATAAGCCAGGCTGTATTTTGCATTAACAGGGTTCACTTCTCCGTTTACCACGGGGTTTTTCAGGTAGTCGGTGAAGTACAGGATAGATGCATCCGTTTGTGCTTTTCGATAAGCAATCTCCCCCTTCCAGAAATTAGCCAATGGTAATTGTGAACTATTGTAGGGTACCTGCATTAATTTAGAGAGCAACTCATCCGCTTTGTCAATTTTTTGATCATTAATCAGTTCTACCGATGCTCCGTAAAGCAGGCGGGGATAGAGTTTCAGCACTGCATCACTCCTGGAGCCAAGGCTCTCATACAAACTCAAAGCTTCCTTGTAATTGCTCGTATTGGCTAGCGTATTTACCAATAACTCTTTTGCTTCCTGTGTATAAACCGACTTAGGGTAATTTTTAATAAAAGACTGAAAAGCCTGTAAGGCAGGGTCCATATAACCTAAATCATACGATAATTTTCCGTAGTTAAACGACGAAACTTCCTTCTGAACGGCATTGCTGTTATTGGAGGCGCAAAATTGAAAAGCAGTTCTTGCATTGGCTTTGTCATCAACTTTCAAATAAGCATCTGCCAGCAAATACATGCTGTTTTGAGCCAGAGAATCCTGTGTACCACTCAATTGTTTAAACCCGTCAATTGTTTTATCCCATTTCCCGGCCTGGTAATAACAAAAACTGAGCTCATACAAATCTTCTCTTCTCACTTTGTCCTTTCCATTCACAAATTTTTCAAGATAGGGTAAAGCTTTGCCAAAGTCCCTTTTTTCAAACCAGGTATGCCCTACCAGCTGATTCAGTTGTAAGTCGTAATAATGCCCCGACTGATTCAGGGCTTTTTGCCCATATTCAATTGCCTTGTCTTTTTCTCCGTTGAAATAATAGATCTCGGCCATATAAAAAGGAACTACGGATTGATATGCCGGCAGTTTTTCAGCAACCTGAAAACTGGCAAGTGCTTCGCCATAATTTTTTTCATTAAAACATATAAACCCATAATAGTAATTGGCATCCAGGTAATTGGGATCTTCCCGTTGTTGCCTGATCGAATTGAACAGGGGTTTTGCCTGGCTAAATTGCTGCAGCGCAAAATAGCCATAGGCCTGGTGAAATTTTTTTTCTGCAATTTCACTGTTACTGAGATTGGCGATACCGGCTGTTTGGTAATACTGTTCGGCAACTGCATAATTCTGTTTCCGGTAATAAAACTCGGCCAAATGAAATGACAGCATTTGTGTCCTTGCATTGCTACCGGCCAACGCTAAAAATGAAATTGCCGATGAAACAACTGCAGAATCATTTAGCTGCAATCCACAAGTAAGGTAATAGTAACGGCATTCCTGCTGAACTGTTTCAGGCATATTGCTACCACTGATGCCATTGCTGTAAAGCATTTTAAATACCGGATAAGCCAGACTATACAAATCTTTCTGATAGAGTTCCTGGGCATTTTTGAACTCGGCATCCGGGTCCAGGTTGATTTTGGTGAACTGGGCTTCCAGAATATGCGGGAATACCGTTAGAAAAAGAAGGATACTTATTAAAAAATATTTCTTCATGGTAAAGGGTTGATGGGTAAACCTTTTTATGCTTATACGATTAAGCAACAAACGAATAACAAGCAATAACTTTTATATAAAAAAGAAATGACTGAACCAGGCTCTTTCACAAAGATTTCCTTTTCTTTCTTAATAAAAAGCAAAAGCTTTTTAAAGGTAGTATTCGGGTATTGTAAGCAAACATCATTCCATGATTTGTGGAAAAACAGATAGAACACCTAAGTTTGTCAACAAAATGGGATAACTATGTACGAGCACATCACAACAGTAAGGGTGCGGTATGCCGAAACCGACCAGATGGATATTGTGTACTATGGCAATTATGCCCAGTACTTCGAAGTAGGCAGGGCTGAATGCATCCGCGAACTCGGATTTACCTATAAACAAATGGAAGAAATGGGCTTCCGAATGCCTGTAGTATCAATGGCAGCAAGCTTTTTAAGGCCGGCACATTATGACGACCTGATAACCATCAAAACACAATTGAAAGAATTACCTGCCAAACACGAAATCAGTTTTCACCATGAGGTATACAACGAAAGAAAAAAGCTACTCACCACAGGCAAAGTAACTTTGTTCTTTATTGATGTTAAAACGGGAAAAAGGACGGGTATGCCTCCTGAGTTGAAAGAAAAATTAACAGTTTTTTTTACCAATCAGGCCCTGTGATAGTCTGCTTTCCACTTTTGAATGGCCATCTTGATTTCCTTCGAAGTCATTTTTTCGCTCAGGGCCTTTTTAACCAGCTCTACAAACTCTTCATCAGGTGCAAAACGCAATGCAATAATCTGGCTGAGTCTTAACTCTGCCGGAAGTGTTTTTCCGGTTAAAATATAATGCCGGAAATTTTCTTCTGCTCTGATTGCCCTGTCCTGCACCCTTAAGGCAAAAGACCTCGTATACCAAAACAAAAACACCAGGATAACTGCTACCAAACAAATCAATGAGGCTGAATACAGGTTCTCCCTGGCCGAATTACAAAGGTTGATGATGGAGCCTACCAATAGCGCCAGGATAGCCATTGAAGAAAATCCGTGAAATCCCGGTACCATTCGCATGTGGTTCTTAAAATGCTGTTCTTTCATGTGCTTTGTCTGTTTTGTTTAAATGTTGGGTTATCAAATAAGGAATACTATTTCAATTCATCCAGTACCAAAAACATTTTTTTCACCATCTCCGCTGCCGAACCATCAAAATTGTTGACGATAATGGCAAGGCTATATTCCGTACCATCTTTTGCTGTATGATAACCGGCAAAGCTTTTCGCTCCACCAATGGTGCCGCTCTTCAGTTTCATTTTGTTGTATACAGGCAATGCATCATAATAATAGTTGAACCAGGGCCTGCTGCGGGCATATTGCAGCACCCTTATCAAGGCATCGGTGCTCACCCGGTTTTGCGGCGAAAGGCCGCTACCATCAATCATATGCAAAGAAGCAGGTTCAATTCCCCTTTCCTTCCAGAAATTTTTAAGCACCCGCAACCCGGTTTCCGTAGCACCAAAACCTGATTTTTCAAGTCCCATTGTTTTTACAAATGTTTCTCCGTAAAGGTTGATACTCTTTTTCATAAACCAATAATTAAGGCTGTCAAGCGTTGGAGACCTAATCGTACCAATGGTTTCAAAAGCTGCCGGTTTTTTGTCGTAATTGTATTGGTATTTAGGTGGATGGGGAAGCCCATTTTCCACCAATGCCTGTAAGGTTCCGAGCAATTGCATGGCGGGATCAGGAAAAGAACCCGAAATCACAAATGCCTGTTCTGCTAGGGGTATGGTTCCCCTAACAAATCCTTTATCAGCCATTGGAGCGAGATAGATATAGGCATTATCGCCGCTTCCTTTGGCAGCACTGGTTAATTCCGCTACCAGGTTTGTTTGTATAAGATTTGGCCTGGTTTCAATTATTTTTACCGAATCTCCCACCGTATTTCCCGATGCCAATACCAGGTCATACTGGTTTTCATGCCAGTTTAGCGCCCCGGAACCGGCTCCATAATAATTCCCCATATCATCCCATATCCATCCACCCGGAATATTGCTTTTTTCCCAGTTTCCCAGGTATGCCACATATTTTCCTGCTACCCCGTAAATGCCTTGCCGGTAAATCATTCCCTTCCATTTC
>JBDKLG010000075.1:0-10161 GCA_039795695.1 Bacteroidota bacterium | reverse complement strand
TATGATGGTAACAATCATGGTTCCCAGAAACAGGCTAAATCCGATATTTTTCTGTGGATTTTTGATTTCTCCCGCTATAAAAGTTACATTGTTCCATGCATCACTGCTGAATATAGACCCTACCATAGATGCAGCAATTGCCCCAATAGCAGCAGCACCAATCAATCCTGTTACCATGTTATTGCCAGGATCCGTTCCTGCACTTATTTTCTGCATGTGCCAGGCATTTGCCCAGTTTGCATTCCATACTTCCGCCTTTGCCATCGCAAAACCAAAAACAATAAGACCAAACAGAGAAAGTAATTTAGTGAGGGTAAATGTTGTTTGTATGAGCTTCCCTCCTTTGATGCCTCTTGTATTGATATAAGTAAGTAATATGATCAACAGTATGGATACAAGCTGTGCCGTATAGATTTTAAGTCCCCACAAAGTAGCTACCACATTGGCATCGGTCAACTCAAGTGAGGGAAAGAAATAACCAGCGAACTTGCAAAAAGCGACCCCTACTGCTGCAATTGTACCGGTTTGTATAACGGAGAAAAAACTCCATCCGTAAAGAAATCCGATAAGTGGATTATAAGATTCTTTTAAATAAACGTATTGCCCCCCTGCTTTGGGAAACATGGCACTTAGTTCACCATAGCTTAATGCAGCGGTCAATGTCATAAAGCCGGTAATCAGCCACACAACAATCAGCCAGCCAGCACTACCCACATTCCGGGTAATATCGGCACTCACAATAAAAATTCCGGAACCAATCATGCTTCCGGCAACAATCATGGTTGCATCGAACAAGCCAAGTGTGGGCTTAAAGGAGGTAGTATTATTCATAAAAAATCCCGCTTTTATAGCGGGATGAAGATAATAAATAAGCTTGAAGTTTATTTTTTCTTCTTATAAAGCTCATTCAGGCCCTTTACCACGTCCCGGGTAATATTATAGGAACTGTCTTTTAAATACATCAGATCGGCCGAACTGGAGAATACGAATGCATAGCCTTTGTCCTTATTGTATTCTTTCAGGTAATCTTCTATTTTCTTTTTTACATCCAGCATTTTTCTGAATTGTTCATCCTGCATTTCATCACTCATCATTTTTTCTTTTCCCTGAAACGCTTTTTCCATCTGCATAAGCTCCTGCTGTTTGTTGGCCAGTTCTGCCTGCGACAGAGTGGAAGCAACTTTTTGCAGTTCCTGGTATTTTGCCGCAAATGAATTTTTCATGTCGCCAAGCAGTTTTGCATTCGCATGATCTTTTGTCTGTAATTCACTGCTTACCTCCTTGAAATACTCAAATTGATTCTGAATAGAATCTGTTTCAAAATAAGCTATTTTGAAATTTCCGGTAGGTACCGGTTTGGAAGAAGCCGAAGAAACAACCGATGAGGAAGGTGATGCAAAATGCAGGTAAAACAATATTGCAACAGCCAATGCCAGAACTATATTCAAACCCAGTGTAAAATTTTTCATGAACCCAATATTAAAATGATTGATAATTTGATTTTTATGCCATTGAACAAAAATAACAAAGACTGTCCTCTGTTATATGTTAAAAAAGTAGGAAGTTTTCACTTCCTACTTTTTTATTCCTATCCGAACCAGGAGTCTGATTGAATCCTATTCGTCATCGTCAAAACTCATCGCTTCGCGGGTAGTTGCCAGCACTTCATATTCTTCTTTGCTTCCTACAATCATGCTATCAAAGTCTTTCTGACCTGAACCTGCAGGAATCAAATGTCCGGTAATGACATTCTCTTTCAATCCCAGCATTCCATCGGTTTTGCCTTGTATGGCCGCCTGGCTCAATACCTTGGTTGTTTCCTGGAAGGATGCTGCAGAAATCCAGCTTTGTACACCCAGAGAAGCTTTGGTAATACCTAATAATACAGGTGTTGCTGTAGCGGGCTTGGCATCTCTTACTTCTACCAGTTTCTTATCGCTTCTGCGCAGGATAGAATTTTCTTCTCTCAACTCACGCAAAGTTATAATCTGGCCTGGTTTCATCTTACTGCTTTCACCACCTTCTGTAACAACTTTCTTATCGTAAATTCTGTCGTTTTCTTCAATAAAGTCGAACCTGTCTTCCAAATCTTCTTCCAGGAATTTGGTATCACCGGCATCAACAATTTCTACTTTCTTCATCATCTGCCTTACGATAACTTCAATATGCTTATCGTTGATGCGTACACCTTGCAAACGGTATACTTCCTGTATCTCATTCACTACATATTCCTGAACTGCAAATGGCCCTTTGATTGCCAGGATATCTGCCGGAGCAATCTGCCCGTCAGACATAGGTGTTCCTGCTTTTACAAAATCACTGTCCTGAACAAGGATCTGGCGGGTAAGCGGTACAAGGTATTTTTTGACCATACCGTCTTTTGATTCAACGATAATCTCTCTGTTACCACGTTTTACATTACCGAAAGTAACTACACCATCAATCTCACAAACAATTGCAGGGTTACCCGGATTACGTGCTTCAAACAGCTCGGTTACTCTTGGAAGACCTCCCGTGATATCGCGCAGTTTGCCTAATACACGAGGGATTTTTACCAATACCTGACCTGCTTTTACATCATCTCCTTCTTCGATTACAATATGTGAGCCAACGGGCAGGTTATATTGTTTGCTGTCTTTCCCTTCAACTATAATAGTTGGGATCTTGGTTTTATCTTTTGTTTCGATAACTACTTTTTCGCGGTGCCCTGTTTGTTCATCAGACTCATCACGATAAGTAATACCATCCAGTACATTCTCAAACTTGATCTTACCATTTAATTCTGCAACAATTACATTGTTAAATGGATCCCATGTACAAATCACGTCTCCTTTCTTTACCTGGGCACCATCTTTGATATTCAGGGTTGCACCGTATGGAACATTGTTTGTGATCAGGAGTCTGTCATTTTTAACATCCATGATTCTTACTTCACCCGTACGGCCAATAACAATCTTGGACTTGGTGCCTTCATTGTTAAGCGCATCAACTGTACGCAATCCGTCAAACTGGATAGTACCATCGAATTTAGCCTGTAAAGTAGATTCAACAGAAGCAGATCCCGCTACACCACCCACGTGGAAGGTACGTAAGGTCAGCTGTGTACCCGGTTCACCAATGGACTGTGCGGCAATAATACCTACCGCATCTCCTTTTTGGGTGAGGTATCCTGTTGCCAGGTTTTTACCATAGCATTTCACACATACCCCTCTTTTACTTTCGCAGGTCAATACTGAACGGATTTCTACGGTTTCAATACCAACTTCTTCAATGTATTTAGCGACATCTGAAGAAATCTCTTCACCGGCAAGAATGATTAATTCATCAGTTACAGGATGGTACACATTATGTAATGAGGTACGTCCTTCAATTCTATCTGCCAGTTGTTCAATAATGTCTTCATTATCTTTTAATGCAGTAGTAGCATTTCCACGCAATGTGCCGCAATCTTCTTCAGTAATAACAACATCCTGCGATACGTCTACCAAACGACGGGTCAGGTAACCTGCATCCGCTGTTTTCAGGGCGGTATCGGCAAGACCTTTACGCGCACCGTGTGTAGAGATGAAATAATCCAATACGTTCAGTCCGCCCTTAAAGTTAGACAGGATCGGGTTTTCAATTACTTCACTTCCTGTGCTGCCACTCTTACGAGGTTTTGCCATCAATCCCCTGATACCTACGAGCTGCTTAACCTGTGTCTTACTACCACGGGCTCCGGAATCCAGCATCATAAATACAGAATTGAATCCCTGTTTGTCAATCGTCATTTCACGAATCAAACTTTCGGTAATCTTCATATCCACTCTACCCCAGATATCAATTACCTGGTTATAACGCTCATTATTGGTAATCAATCCCATATTATAGCTATCCCAAACCTCTTCTACTTCTGATTTGGCGGTATCCAATAATGTGTTCCTGATTTCAGGTACAATCAGGTCATTTACGCTGAAAGACAGGCCACCACGGAATGCCATGCGGAATCCAAGGGTTTTGATATCATCCAGGAATTTCGCAGTTTTAGGCACATTGGTAATCTTGATGATATCTCCAATGATTTCACGCAAGCTTTTTTTCGTAAGCAATGCATTGATGTATCCTACTTCAACCGGAACATGCTGGTTAAACAATACACGTCCAACAGTAGTTTCAATCAGTTTTTTAACCAATTGCCCGTTTTCACGTACATTGGTTTTTACTTTGATATTGGCATGCAAATCAACGCGTCCTTCATTGTATGCAATGATCACTTCATCCATACTGTAGAAAGCCATACCCTGGCCTTTTACAATATCTTCTCCAATTGTTTTCTTACCCTTTGTAATGTAATACAGGCCTAATACCATGTCCTGAGAAGGAAGGGTAATTGGTGTACCATTTTGCGGGTTCAGAATATTGTGTGAGGAAAGCATCAGCAATTGTGCTTCCAGAATTGCCGCATTGCTCAAAGGCACGTGAACCGCCATCTGGTCACCATCGAAATCCGCATTGAAGGATGATGTTACCAGCGGGTGCAATTGAATTGCTTTACCTTCTACCAATTTTGGCTGGAATGCCTGAATAGATAAACGGTGCAATGTTGGGGCACGGTTTAACAATACAGGATGTCCTTTTAAAATATTTTCCAGGATATCCCAAATAACAGCTTCTTTGCGATCAACCAGTTTCTTGGCCGATTTCACTGTTTTCACAATACCCCTTTCAATCAGTTTTCTGATAACAAATGGCTTGAACAATTCTGCAGCCATATCTTTTGGTAACCCACACTCATGTATTTTTAATTCAGGCCCTACCACAATTACCGAACGACCAGAATAGTCTACACGTTTACCCAGGAGGTTCTGACGGAAACGACCCTGCTTACCCTTCAAAACATCAGATAATGATTTGAGTGCACGTCCGCCCTCAGCCTTAACAGCATTGGATTTACGGCTATTATCGAAGAGGGAGTCGATTGCTTCCTGCAACATCCTTTTTTCATTACGTAAGATTACTTCAGGAGCTTTGATCTCCAATAATCTTTTCAAACGGTTATTACGGATAATTACACGACGGTATAAATCATTCAGATCAGAACTTGCGAAACGTCCGCCATCCAATGGCACCAATGGACGCAGTTCCGGTGGAATTACAGGAATATACTGCATCACCATCCACTCAGGGCGATTGGTGATACGTGTACTTGCATCACGGAAAGATTCAACCACACTCAAACGCTTCAATGCATCAGCTTTACGCTGCTGTGAAGTTTCTGTTGCAGCAGCATTACGCAATGAGAAACTCAGGCTATCCAAATCAATGCGCTCTAATAAAGCCTGTACAGCTTCTGCACCCATTTTTGCCACAAATTTTTGCGGATCATCATCAGGCAGGTACTGGTTGTCTTTGGGCAGGTTGTCCAGAATATCCAGGTACTCTTCTTCCGTCAGCAAATCGCCCATGGCCAGGTTTTCCTTCACACCACCCTGTATTACTACAAAGCGTTCGTAATAAACAATGGTTTCCAGTTTTTTGGAACTCATCCCCAGCAAATAACCAATCTTATTGGGCAAACTTTTAAAGTACCAGATATGTACTACAGGAACTACCAGTTTGATATGTCCCATGCGCTCACGACGTACTTTCTTTTCAGTAACTTCAACTCCGCACCTGTCGCACACGATACCCTTGTAACGGATACGCTTATATTTTCCACAAGCACATTCGTAATCTTTTACCGGTCCAAAAATTCTTTCACAAAACAAACCATCGCGCTCCGGCTTATACGTACGGTAGTTAATGGTTTCAGGCTTTAATACTTCTCCAAAACTTCTTTCGAGGATACTATCAGGAGATGCCAGACTGATGGTAATCTGTGAGAATGTTGGTCTCGGTTTGTTATCTCTTTTGATGGCCATATTTGTAAGCTTCAAGCTATTGGTTGTTTACCGCCAGCTTTATTTAAAAATCTGTTATTAAAAAGTATTTAACTGAAAAGCTAAAAGCCTCAGGGCTCATAGCCAACAGTTTCTCTTACTCAAACTTAAGGTCAAGACCCAGTCCCCTCAACTCATGTACCAATACATTGAAGGATTCAGGTACACCCGGACGAGGGATATTGTCACCTTTTACGATTGCTTCATAGGTTTTTGCACGACCGATGATATCATCAGATTTCAGTGTTAATAATTCCTGTAAGATATTGGCAGCACCGTATGCTTCAAGTGCCCAAACCTCCATCTCACCGAAACGCTGACCACCAAACTGTGCCTTACCACCCAATGGTTGTTGTGTAATCAAACTGTATGGTCCGATTGAACGGGCATGCATTTTGTCATCAACCATGTGGTGAAGTTTAATCACGTAAATAACTCCCACTGTTGCTTTCTGGTGGAAACGATCTCCTGTTTCACCATCATACAGGTAAGTATGACCATTCCTTGGAATATCGGCCTGCTTGCAATAATCTTCAATTTGATCTGTTGAAGCACCATCAAAAATCGGGGTAGAGAATTTTAGGCCAAGTTTTTTACCTGTCCATCCCAGAATCGTTTCATAAATCTGGCCCAGGTTCATACGGGAAGGTACGCCCAATGGGTTCAGCACAATATCTACCGGTGTTCCATCTTCCATGAATGGCATATCTTCTGCGCGTACAATCTTGGCAACGATTCCTTTGTTACCGTGACGGCCCGCCATCTTATCACCCACTTTCAGTTTACGCTTAACAGCCAAATAAACTTTCGCCAGTTTCAATACACCTGCAGGCAATTCATCTCCAATAGAGATATTGAATTTTTCGCGTTTGTATCTTCCCAACTCTTCATTGAACTTGATGCTGTAATTGTGTAATAAAGTGTTGATCTGATCGTCAGTTTTTGCATCACCGGTCCAGCCCAGGGGATTCACATTCTGGTAATCAATGGTTGCCAGGTTTTTCTGATTAAACTTGGCTCCCTTACCGATTAACATTTCGCCAAAATTGTTGCTTACACCTGTAGAAGCTTTGTCTTTCAACAAAGTCTGCAATTTCTCCAACAACAGTTCCTTGAGTGATTCTGTATTCTGCTGGTGTACTTTCTCTACTTTCTCCAATAATGCTTTTTCACGAATCTTTCCGTTCTTATCTTTCTTGGCACGCTGGAAAAGTTTCTTATCAATAACCACTCCTTCTGTACCATTTGGCGCTTTCAGAGAAGCATCTTTTGCATCGCCGGCTTTGTCACCAAAAATCGCACGCAACAATTTTTCTTCAGGAGTAGGATCCGATTCACCTTTTGGTGTAATCTTACCAATCAGGATATCTCCTTCTTTGATGGTTGCACCAATGCGGATAATACCATGCTCATCCAGGTCTTTGGTAGCATCTTCAGAAACATTCGGTATATCCGGCGTCAGTTCCTCTTCTCCTAATTTGGTATCGCGTACTTCCAGTTCATATTCTTCAATGTGAACAGAAGTGAACAAATCTTCGCGAACTACTTTTTCACTTATTACAATGGCATCCTCAAAGTTATAACCCTTCCATGGCATGAATGCCACTTGCAGGTTACGCCCCAGTGCCAGTTCTCCGTCTTTTGTAGCATATCCTTCTGTTAAGAAATCTCCTTTCTTAACTTTCTGTCCTTTTCTTACTGCAGGACGAAGGTTGATACAGGTAGCCTGGTTTGTTTTGATGAACTTGGTCAGTCTATACACCTGCAAGTCATCATTAAAGCTTACCAAACGGTCAAGGTCGTTACGGTCATAACGAACATGAATTTCATTGGCATCAACAAATTCAACCACTCCTGTTCCTTCGGCATGCATCTGAATACGTGCATCACGTGCGGCTTTTCCTTCCAGGCCCGTACCCACAATCGGAGCTTCGGGACGAAGTAATGGAACTGCCTGACGCTGCATGTTTGATCCCATCAAAGCACGGTTTGCATCATCATGCTCCAGGAAGGGGATCAATGACGCACTCAAACCAACAATCTGGTTAGGTGCAACGTCCATGTATTCTACTTCTTCCTTATCAAGGATAGGGAAATCGCCTGTTTGGCGAGAAGCAACCTTATCTTCTGTGAATTCGCCCTTATCGCTTAAAGGGGAATTACTCTGTGCAATCTTAGCAGTATCTTCTTCTTCCGCACTTAAGAAAGTTAATTCCTTCATGCTCACTTTCCCATTTACTACTTTACGGTAAGGGGTTTCAATGAATCCCATATCGTTGATGGCTGCATGTACGCAAAGTGTCGAAATCAATCCAATATTCGGACCTTCCGGTGTTTCGATGGTACACAAACGACCATAGTGAGAATAGTGTACGTCACGAACCTCAAACCCTGCACGCTCTCTGCTCAAACCTCCTGGTCCCAATGCTGAGATACGACGCTTGTGCGTAATCTCACTCAAAGGATTGGTTTGATCCAGGAACTGTGATAGCTGTGATGTTCCAAAGAATGAATTGATAACGGACGACAATGTTCTCGCATTGATCAGGTCTACCGGTGTGAACACCTCATTGTCGCGCACATTCATTCTTTCACGGATGGTACGGGCCATACGGGCCAGACCAACACCGAACTGGGCATATAACTGCTCTCCCACTGTTCTAACACGACGGTTACTCAGGTGATCAATATCATCAATATCTGCTTTCGCATTGGTTAAACGAACCAGGTATTTGATGATCTCAATAATATCCTGTTTGGTGAGTACTTTCTTCTGCAACGGATAATCCAGGTTCAGTTTGCGGTTAATTTTATAACGGCCCACTTCTCCAAGATCGTAACGCTTATCACTAAAGAATAATTTATCGATGATACCACGGGCAGTTTCATTATCCGGAGCATCCGCACCGCGTAACTGGCGGTAAATATGCTGAACGGCTTCCAGTTCACTGTTCGAAGTATCTTTGTTTAAAGTGTTGTAAATAATGGCATAATCACCACCCACATCTTCTTTCTGGATAAATACACTTTTCACTTCCATTTCAATAATGGTAGCAATGGCTTCTTCGTCCAGTACCGTATCGCGCTCCATCACAATTTCGTTACGTTCGATGCTTACTACCTCGCCCGTATCTTCATCAACGAAATCTTCCACCCAGGTCCTTAATACGCGGGCAGCCAGTTTTCTGCCAACCTGGTTGGCCAGTGATTTTTTATCGGCTTTGATTTCATCGGCCATTCCGAATAATTCGAGAATGTCTTTGTCTGTTTCAAATCCTATTGATCGCAACAAAGTAGTTACGGGGAATTTTTTCTTGCGGTCGATGTATGCATACATCACATTGTTGATGTCTGTAGCAAATTCCATCCATGCTCCCTTGAAAGGAATTACCCTGGCAGAGTAAATTCTTGTTCCGTTGGGGTGAACACTCTGGCCAAAGAATACACCGGGTGAGCGGTGTAACTGTGATACAACTACGCGCTCAGCTCCGTTGATTACAAAAGTACCCCGGGGTGTCATATAAGGGATATTTCCCAGAAACACATCCTGTACAATTGTTTGGAAATCCACGTGCTCTTCATCATTACAGCTCAAACGCAGTTTGGCTTTTAAGGGAACAGCATAAGTTAGTCCACGTTCCATACACTCTTCAATGGTGTAACGTGGCGGATCAATAAAATAATCCAGGAACTCCAGCATGAAAATGTTGCGCGTGTCGGTAATAGGAAAATTTTCCTTGAACACACGAAACAGCCCTTCCACATTACGTTTGTCAGGCGTGGTTTCTAACTGAAAAAATTCTCTGAAAGATTCTAACTGAATGTCGAGCAGGTCAGGGGCATCAGCCAAATGTTTGGTTTTTCCGAAGCCGACCCTGTTGTTCAATGTAGTTGTAGACATATGTGTGAAAACCGGTTTTATACAAAAAAAATCTGGGGAGAATAAAAGATTCTCTTAGCGTACAATCGGCTCATTCACCATTCAAACGATAATGATAAAAATGTCCACCCGCCAAACAGCCCAAAATTAAGGATGGCAAAGGTAGGGATTGAGGGGAAACTTTAAAAACAAATTTTAGACCAAACAGGCTTTTGGGGATAAGAAAATGCCAAAATAGTAAAATTGTCAGCCCCTGTCAGTGGCAAAAAAAGAAAACAGCTACAAATGATTAAAAATTTAATTCATTTGTAGCTGCTAATTAATTAATTATAAAAATTACCAGTAATTATAAAAATTACCAGA
>JBDKLG010000074.1:0-2946 GCA_039795695.1 Bacteroidota bacterium | reverse complement strand
CATGATGTATCCATTTTCGGCACGGGCAGTAATTTCCAGTTCTTCCGGAAAATCCTTTTCATCTACCACCCAGCTATGGTACCTGCCTACTTCAAAAGAATCGGGCAATCCTTCAAAAAGATAAGTTTTCGAATGAAACTTTTCGCTTTTAACCAGCACAGGGGTAGCTACACCATGGTAAACAGTTGCCAGATTGGTCAGGGTTCCACCAAAAGCTTCTCCAATTGCCTGATGCCCCAAACACACACCCAGCATGGGTTTGGAGGGAGCATACGCTTTAATCAGGGGCAATAGCATGCCTGCTTCTGAAGGAATGCCAGGCCCGGGAGAAAGGATGATTTTATCGTACTCTTTTACTTTTTCCATTGGCAATTCATCATTCCGGAAAACGGCTACCTTGGTATGCAGGATTTTTTCAACCAGGTGAACCAGGTTATAAGTGAATGAGTCGTAATTATCGAATACTAATATCTTCATGTTTTCAGTTGCTTTATCCGGATCATTGCGCCGGATCTGATTTTCTAGATGGTTTCAGCTATTTCAATGGCTTTTTTCAAAGCATTCAGTTTATTGTTTACTTCCTGCAATTCATTTTCAGGAATGCTTGCTGCCACAACCCCCGCACCTGCCTGGTAAACCAGTGTATTGTTTTTGCTTAAAAAAGTTCTGATCATGATTGCGTGGTTGCAACTGCCATCAAAGCCCATAAAACCAATGCCTCCGCCATAATAACTTCGGGCAGTTTGTTCATATTCGTCGATGATTTCCATGGCTTTGAATTTTGGTGCCCCGCTTAGGGTTCCTGCAGGAAATGTTTTTGCCAGCAGTTCAAAGGGGTTCTGCTTTTCTCTTACCTTACCCCTTACTTCACTTACCAGGTGTATTACATGGCTATAGTATTGTACCTGCCTGTAGTGGGTAACTTCCACTTCATCGCAGGCCCTGCTCAAATCGTTTCTGGCAAGATCCACCAGCATCACATGCTCTGCATTTTCTTTGGCATCGGCCAGTAATTTTTTGGCCATTTGCTGGTCAACAATATCATCGCCACTTCTTTTAAAAGTGCCTGCAATGGGGTGTACTATTGCTTTACCGTTCTGGATAACCAGTTGTGCTTCCGGAGAAGAGCCCATTAGTTTATAGTCGCCATAGTCAAAGAAAAAAAGATAGGGTGAAGGGTTAACGCTTCTCAAAGCACGGTAAACATTGAATTCATCTCCTGAGAAACCTTGCTGAAACCTTCTACTGAGTACGATTTGAAAAACATCGCCCCGCAGGCATCGCTGGATTCCTTTCTGTACCATTGCAACATAAGCTTCATTGGTCATATTCGAACCCTCTGCCCCTATTGCTTTGAATGGAAACACAGGTACATCCTTGCTTTTAATCAAAGACTCTACCATTGCAAGATCTGATTCAATACCCGGCAGGATATTTTCACAAATAAAAAGTTCGTCTTTAAAATGATTGAATGCAATAACGTACTGGTATAGCCTGTAACGCATCAGGGGAATTACAGGCGCGGTAGAATTGGCTGTCTGCAGTTGAATGGAATCAAAAAACTGCACCGCATCAAATGCAGTATATCCATACAAGCCCTGGGCAAATTTTTCTTCCCTGGTACCATTGGATTGAATGTCGAAATTTTGCATGTAGTCCCAAACCTGTAAGGGAACATCTGCACTGTTCTTAATGGGTAGCTTCTCGGGTTTTTGGCCGGGCATTTTATATTCAATACTTTTTGCAGAGCTGATTTCAATTCCGCCAATAGCATTGATACAAATAAAGGAGTAACTGTTTTCAGCCGCATGATGATCCGTACTTTCCAATAGTACGGTATCTCTAAACCGGTCGCGCACACGGAGGTAAATACCTACAGGTGTAAATACATCTGCCAGCATTTTTTTACAACGGGTTTCTAAAGCTATTTTTTTCATATTAATTTTTATTCTGCCGCTTCCCCCGGGGTAATAAAAAACCCCGACAGGTTTTGTCGGGGTTCTGAATATTATTCAAAAAAGTACTGGCAAGCCATTACAATCCCCGAACGGAGTTTGTATGCCACCACCAATATTTGTTTGTTAGTTGATTCATTGTGTTACAAATTTGCAGGAGAATCGTTATACCAACAAATTTTTTTTCAAAGAGCGTACCTTAAATTATTTTCACAGAAATGGATCTTTTATGAAAAAAATACTGCTGTTATTGCTTACAACCTTTTGTTTACAAGGGTTTGGGAGAAAACTACCCATCCCCTTTCCAACTGAAATATCCGGTTTTTTTACCGCTCTAAATCCGGTTTTATCAACCGGCCCTGATGAAATTATTGGTATTTGGCTCAACAGCAGCGGAAAAGGCCAGATTCAGGTGTATAAGGAAGGCGATAAATATTATGGCAAGATAATCTGGTTAAGAGAACCCAATGGCCCCAGGGGGAATCCCAAACTGGATGCAAATAACCCCGACCGTTCCTTACAATCACAACCATTGGTAGGGTTGGTTATTTTAAGGGGCTTCAAATTTGATGACGGGGAATGGAACAGCGGAAAAGTATATGATCCGGAAAACGGCAAGGATTACAAATGCTATCTCAAGCTAAAAGACGCAAAAACACTGAATGTACGCGGCTATATCGGTATTTCCTTATTGGGACGAACCGAAGTATGGACCAGGGTCAGGTAGTATTCTCTATCTTTAATTCAATGCAATATTGATAATCCCTGTCGTTTTATATTTTCAAAGTACTCCTTTTGTAGAAGGCAAATAGTTCGAAAGGGGGTCCCGTTTAACCGCCATTTTAATGGCTTTCGCAAATGCCTTGAAAATGGCTTCAATTTTATGGTGTTCGTTATCGCCCTTGCATTCAATATTAAGGTTACATTTGGCTGCATCGCTAAACGATTTAAAGAAATGAAAGAACATTTCTGTAGGCATTTCACCAATTTT
>JBDKLG010000073.1:0-3274 GCA_039795695.1 Bacteroidota bacterium | reverse complement strand
AAAACCGCTGAACAAAGAGATCAATACTCCGCCAATAAAGCTAAACAAAAGTATCCATTTCAATTGTGCCATCATAGCAAAGCCCTGCCTGTCGGTAGCTGCTGCAACTGCTTTATATATTTCCTTGTCGTTCGCATATTCAAGAACTACAATATCTTTTTGATGATCGGTAAAATAATAGTCTTCCGCCTGTTTGGCTTTATCAAGAACATTTTTAGCAACCCTGAAAGCCGGCACATTGTGGTCGGTATAAACGTATACCTCTTTTCCTTTGTTATCATAAATAACAACACTTTTTTCCTGTATAGAAATTAAAGTGGTTTCATCAATTCTTTTAAGCAGATTAGAGTCAATTCCTTCCACTTTAAGCAATAAGCTTACTGTGGTTAAAGCCCGGTTATGTAAGCGGGTTTTAAAATTCAGCTCCCTGTTAAGGTCGGAAAAAAAATAAATAGACACACATACAACCAGTAATATCAATGATACCACAACAGTAAACGACAAAGTAACCCGGGTCCTTATTTTCATTTTCAGGCTTCTTTTAAAACATAGCCCATGCCCACCATGGTATGGATCATTTTATGACTGAAAGGTTTATCAACCTTATTGCGCAGGTAGTTCATATATACATCAATTACATTTGTTTTGGTGTCAAAATCAATATCCCATACACGGTAGGCGATATCTCCCCTTGAAACCACTTTGTTTTGATTCTTCATCAGGTATTCGAGCAGTTGAAACTCTTTTGCCGTAAGTGAAATCTGCTTCCCGCTTCTTATCACTTCCTTGCTATCAAGGTTCAATTCCAGTTCACCTACTTTCAGCACATTTTTGAAACCGGCAGCTGGATTGGCTGTTCTTTTGAGTAAAGCAGAAATGCGAACCTGCAATTCTTTAAATTCAAAAGGCTTTACAAGATAATCATCTGTACCAGCCTGAAATCCTTCAACCTTATCATCAATGCTGCCCATGGCGGTTAACATAATTATGGGAATATCGGGCTGCCTGCTACGGATAATACGGCAAAGTTCATAACCGTTTACCTGCGGGAGATTGATGTCAAGAATGATGAGATCATAGCTTCCGGAGTAAAACATTTTTTTCCCAATAACCCCATCAAAAGCAATGTCCACAGAATAATCGTTTTCCTCCAATCCTTTTTTCAGGGAATGTGCAATCTTCGGCTCATCTTCAACAAGTAAAATGCTGGTTTCGTTCATGGCTATTTTCTGTTTACCTTAAATCAATGTAGAATTAAACCATTTGCATAAAAATCCGACTTTTTTACTTATTTCTAATTTAATTTTAATGTCAAAATCCCTGTATACTTCAGCCTTTGACTCTTTTTATGGTCTTAAATCATCATTGAATGGAAAAGCTACCGCAGTTTTTACTATTGTCATTAGTGCTCATTTCCTGCAATCTCACGAGCTGCTCAAACAATAAAGGAAATGATTCAACACAAAATCCAGGAGCTTTGGCAGTGATAGAGCCGCTAACCAAAGAATTCCTTTCCAAAACCGGAAAGATTTTTGTTGTAGAGGAAAGTCATTCAAATGCCGCAGGCTTATCTGATTTGAAAGTTTATTTCAAGGGAGAAAGTACCCGCCCAACTATTTATGGCAGCACAGATCCGGTAAAAAAAATAATATTAGCAGATCTTGACCTAAACGGATTTGATGAAATTTATATTATTACCAGTTCTGCCAGTGCAGGTTCTTATGGAAATCTGTATGCAACAGCTTCTAATAAAGACAAGTCCCTGTCTATGATTTACCTGCCCGGGATATCGGAAAAAGACAGAGAAAAAGGCGCTGATTTTGATGGTTATCAGGGGCATGACAAATTTGAAATTGCCGGAAACGCTTTGCTACGAAGCTATCCGATAAAGGGAGATACGATTACTCAAAGACTTGTACAATACCAATTGAAAGCCGGTGAAGCCGGTTATATACTGCGTGTTCAGCACTCAAAAATCATTTCAACAAAATAATGCTTCCTGTAATCAAAGGGCTGAATAGTACTTATCTTCGGTTTTTAATACATGCTTATGAAAAAACACCTCCTGTCTGCATGCACATTGCTTGCGCTTATTTCCTGTTCAGAAAAGAATATATCCGATAATTCACATGAGCCCCCTTTTAGTACCGAGGGTAAAAAAATAATGGTATACACCACTGCCGACAGCAGCCAGTTGCGCCTGACCCTAACAGACACAGTGTCCTTTGAAGAAAAGGGCCAGCCTTTTGAAAATGAAATCACTGTTTTTGTTGACCCTTCAAAAACCCACCAGGATTTTTTTGGCATTGGTGCAGCATTAACAGATGCCTCCGCCGAAACTTTTTACAAATTGCCCAAAGAGAAACAACAGGAAATTTTAAAAGCTTATTTTGATAAGAAAACAGGGATTGGCTATACAATTGCAAGAACAAATATCAATAGCTGTGATTTCAGCAGCGACATGTACACTTATGTGAAAGAGGGGGATACCAGCCTAAGCTCTTTTACCATTGAACATGATAAAAAATTCAAGATCCCTTTTATCAGAGAAGCTACTGAAGCCGCCGGTGGTAAGCTTAGTTTGTTTGCCAGTCCCTGGAGCCCCCCCGCATTCATGAAAACCAACAAGGAAGTATTGCATGGGGGAAAATTGCAAAAAGAATCCTACCAGCAATGGGCCAATTACTATGTAAAATTCATCAATGCCTATCAAGCTGAAAATCTACCTGTTTGGGGAATCAGTATACAAAATGAACCAATGGCAACACAGCGTTGGGAATCCTGCATTTATACGGCTGAGGAAGAAAGGGATTTCCTCAAAAACAACCTGGGACCAACCCTGCAAAAAGCCGGACTTGGTGCTGTAAAAATTATTGGCTGGGACCATAACCGCGACCTTTTATACCAGCGTGCCAGTGTTTTGCTCAATGACAAAGAAGCTGCTAAATATTTATGGGGCATTGGTTTTCACTGGTATGAGACCTGGAGCGGCGGAGAGCCTATGTATGACAATGTCAAACTTGTTCACGAAGCATTTCCCGATAAAAATTTATTGTTTACGGAAGGCTGTAAAGAGGCATTTCATTTGGAAAAAACCAGTGATTGGTCGCTGGGAGAAAAGTATGGTACTAATATGATTCATGATTTTAACAATGGTATGACAGGTTTTACCGACTGGAATATATTGCTTGACGAAACCGGCGGACCTAATCATGTTGGCAATTTTTGCTTTGCTCCCATTCATGCGAACACAAAAACCGGTGAGTTGATCTAT
>JBDKLG010000072.1:0-22487 GCA_039795695.1 Bacteroidota bacterium | reverse complement strand
AATGCTTTGGAATTGTTACAGAAAAGTCCGGGGATACAGGTAGACAATAACGACAATATCAGTATGAAAGGCAAAAATGGCGTAAAGATTTATATAGATGGAAAAATGACGCAATTAGATGTGAAAGACCTGGCTGCCTACCTGAAAAGCATCAACAGCAATGATGTGGAAGCTATTGAAATGATCAGTAATCCAAGTGCCAAATATGATGCCAGCGGTAATGCCGGCATCATCAATATCAAACTGAAGAAAAATAAAAAATTCGGTACCAATGGCTCAGTAAATGCAGGATATATCCAGGGCATTACCCCCAAGGGAAACGCATCCGTTAACCTGAACTACCGCGATAAAAAGGTAAACCTCTTTTCCAATGTGGGTACCAATATAGGCGTGAACGAAAATGGGCTGGAATTATACCGGATACAAAAAGATACCATTTATGACCAGCACAGCATCAATAAAAGTGATAACAAAAGCTATAATGCCAAACTGGGCGCCGATTTCTTCCTCAACAGCAAAAACACTTTTGGTGTAATGGTAACAGGTAATTTTACCAATAGCGACTGGACCAGTGAAAGCAGAACAGATATTTATTATAAGCCAACAGGTAATTATGTGAAATCATTACAGGCTTATAATAGCATACCCGGTAAGCGAACCAATACCAATGCAAACCTGAACTATCGCTATGCAGATACCGCAGGTAAGGAAATCAATTTCGATGCCGACTATGGTTTGTTCCGGGGCACAGGAAGAAGCTACCAGCCTAATTATTATGTAGACAATAACGGGAACCTGATTTATGCTGTTATTAACAGGAACTATACCCCTACAGATATTGACATTTACACAGCCAAAGTAGATGTTGAAGAAAACAAGTGGAAAGGCAAACTGGGCTATGGTGCCAAATTTTCTTATGTTACCACCATCAATACTTTTGATTTTTTCAGTGAGATTGGAGGAGTACCCATTAAACAATTAAACAGGAGTAATAGTTTTTCCTATAGAGAGAATGTGAATGCGGCTTACGTTAATTACCAGCGGCAGTTCAATTCAAAATGGAGCATCCAAACAGGTTTGCGTGCAGAACAAACCAATAGCGAAGGCGTTTTAAACAGGGCAGACGGCGTAATTCAGGCCGACAATACGGTGAAAAGAGACTATATCAACCTGTTTCCGAGTGCAGCTGTTACCTGGACCATCAATCCTAAAAATACACTCAACCTGACTTATAGCAGAAGAATTGACCGGCCTACCTACCAGGACCTGAATCCTTTTGAAAACAAATTGGATGAGCTCACTTATGAGAAAGGAAATGCTTTCTTACGCCCGCAGTATACCGATAATATTGAGTTAACCCATACCTTGTTCTCAATGATCAATACTACTATTGGTTACAGCCATGTAAAAGATTTTGCTACCCAAACCACCGATACAGCCAATAATGCCACTTTTGTGCAAACACAGAACCTGGCTACCCAGGATATCATCAGTTTCAATATTGGGTCACAATTGCCTATCAAGAAATGGTGGAACGGTTATGCCAATATCTGGTACAATTACCAGATATTCAATGGTGAGATTGGAAAAAACAAAGTGCATACCGAATTGCCCATCTATGGGGCTTATTTCCAAAGCAATTTTACACTGGGAAAAGGATATAGTGCCGAATTAAGCGGTTGGTTTAGCGGGCCTTCTGTTTGGGGTGCTACCTGGCATACCAAGTCGCAGGGAGGTGTAGATTTTGGTTTGCAGAAAATATTGATGAATAAAAAAGCAACACTCAAATTAACTGCCACAGATATTTTCCATACCAGCCCCTGGTCTGCTACCAGTGATTTTGGCGGGTTATACATCAATGGAAGCGGTTATTGGGAAAGCAGAACCCTGAGAGCGAGCTTTAGTTATCGTTTTGGAAGCAACCAGATTAAATCGTCCAGACAAAGACAAACAGGCCTGGAGAGTGAATCGAAGCGTATTAAATAATTTTTTGCAACTAATTATATCTTAAGTTAGTTAGCCGCAGATTTATGGTATAATCTGCGGCTAACTATAATGAAACACCTGATTTAAGATGCTATTAACCTGATTCAGTTTTGTTCGCTTGCTTGGCATAAAGTCCCCTTTCGAGCCGGCTCATTAGCTTAGCGCAAGGGTGGCTGCAATTTCTGCAACAATAGCTGAACTATCCTGCATCTCCATACAGTTAAAATGCCCTTTCGGACATTGTTCATATCCAATTTTACTACAGGGTCGGCAGCCCAAACCTGGAACCTGGAACCGGTAATCGGCAATCCCCGTATTTCCATAATAAGGCCCCATTCCAAACTCGGGCACGGTATTACCCCAGATACTGATGATGGGCTTCTGGAAAGCGGCTGCAATATGCATCAATCCGGTATCGTGTGTTAGAACCATTTTGGCATATTGAACAAGGTCTGCACTTTCTCCCAAACTGAATTTACCGCAGGCATTGTATATTTTTATCTCATCCACGGAAGCAATCTCATCGCCGGATTTTTTATCTTCCGGACCACCTAATAACACGATCGGAAAGCGAATACTGCCGCATATTTCCTGCAGTTTGTGCACAGGTAATTTTTTTGTTCCCAAAGCCGCGCCAATCACAACACCTACATAGCCAAACCGGTGCGAGAGGGGTAAATCGCTGTCGTGAATCTTATCTTTTTGCCGGATAAAAAAATCAAGCCCCTTTCCATCATTTGTTACGTTGAAATATTTTAGTGTGGAAAGGTACCTGTCAACAATATGCAAATGAGGCAGGCGGTTGATTTTTAAAACCGTGAAGAGCCATTTTTGTATATTGAGTTTGGGAAAGGAAAATGACCTGGCCTGTTTTAAAGCCCGCTTGATACGCAGGGTGCGAAGGTTGTGGTGTAGATCAATCACGTAATCGTAGTCTTCAAATGCTAACTGGTGCATCATCAGCTCCCAGCTGCTATCCAGCAATATGAGTTTATCAATATAGGGGTTGGGTTCGATAAGGTTTGCATATGCTTTTTTGGTAAGGAAATGTACTTCAGCATCGGGCACCTGTAATTTGAGGCACCGTATTACAGGAGTAGTAAGTACAATATCACCGATAGAAGAAAAGCGAATAAGCAGAAATTTCATGGCCCAAATTTAATCCTAATTCTATACCTCTACATAATTCAGATCTTTATGGAAAGTTTCTTCAGTAAAATAAAAGGCAATCATGGTGATGCCCATCACAACAATACCGGTAATAATACCGCTTTTTAATAAGTCCCATCCCCATGTTTTTTGAAAGAGATTCAGGAACATCAGGTTGATCAAGGGTAATGCTCCACGAACCATATTGGGTACGGTGGTTGCAGCAGTGGCCCGGAGGTTTGTTCCAAACTGTTCTGCCCCCATCGTAATAAAAATGGCCCAGAACCCTGTACTAAAGCCCAGCAGCATACAAACGGCATACATGGTATCGTCGCTATTATTAAGATTGCTGAAAAACAGGAACAGGGCGGCAATAGTGAGAAGATAAAAGCAAAACAGTGCTTTTTTCCTGCTTTTGAAATACTGGCTCACAAAGCCGATTAATATATCTCCTACTGCAATGCCTACATATGCATACATAATGGCCCGGCCTCCTTCAATCTGGTTATCGCCATACAATTCTTTGGCAAAACGATTGCTCAGATTTACGAGTATGCCAATCACATACCAGGTTGGTAAACCAATTAAAATAGCCAGCATATATTTTTTAAACCGGAGGGTATTGTTGAAGAACATGAAAAAATTACCCCTTTGTATGTCTTTCTGTTGTTTAACCTGATGAAACATGCCACTTTCTGCAACAGATATCCTGAGTACCAATAAGAAAATTCCGAGCCCTCCTCCTATCTTGTAGCAAAGCCTCCAGTCATTGGTTAGTTTATAAATAAAATAAGCAAATACCGCTCCAAATAATCCAATACCTGCTACCAGGGATGTACCGATTCCCCTTTTTTCTTTTGGCAGTAATTCACTTACCAAAGTGATACCTGCTCCCAGCTCTCCCGCCAGTCCGATGCCCGCAACAAATCTTGCCCAGGCATACTGGTCAACCGTTTGCACATATCCCGTTACAAAATTTGCAATGGAATAAAGTGCAATAGAGCCAAACAATACACTCAGTCTTCCCTTTTTATCGCCAATGGTTCCCCAGATAACGCCTCCAATCAATAACCCAATCATTTGCCAGTTAATGATTTGTGTGCTGGCGGCAAGTACCCGTGCCTTATCGGATAAAATAATTCCCAGTCCCTGTAAGCTTGGCTCACGAACAATGGTAAACAATAAGAGATCATAGATGTCTACAAAATAGCCCAGTGCAGCTACAATTACCGGCAAGGACAGAACAGCGATTTTTTTTTCGTTCATGTTGTTTTTTTCTGAAAGCTTATTCAAATAGGAGTTTCTGACAATTTGAAATTAAAAAAAATAACCCGGGGTGCAAAGCCGGAGAATGATACAGCGCAAATGAGCTTATTATTCCTCAATAAAATCCATATCATTGTGAAAACTCTCTTTGGTATGATAAGCTGCCATAAATGCAAGGCTTAGAATGATGATACCTGTCATCAAACCACCTGTCAAATAATTTCCGGTAATCGCTCTTAGGCCCCGGTGCAGCAAAATAATCAATGGTAAAAAACCACGCACCACATTGGGGATAGATATTGCTGTTGATGCGCGAAGGTTGGTTCCAAACTGTTCGGCAGACATGGTGATGTACAAAACCGAAAAACCGGCACCATACCCAAGACAGGTACAAAGCAGATACATAGATTGTACACTGCCCCTTCCCCCGCCCTGTAAAAAATATAAGAGGATAAAAACGCTGAGGATTGAAAAAAAAGTGAACAATGCTTTTTTTCTGCTTTTTAAAAAATTGCTCAACAAACCTGCACTCAAATCTCCCAATGCAATTCCGATATACTGGTACATAATGGCTTTACCGGGCTCTACACCATCGATGCCCATTTCTTTTCCAAACTTATCAGAGAAAGTAACAAGTATCCCAATTGCATACCATACGGGCAGTCCGATCAGCACCCCTTTCAGGTAGCGAAGAGCCCTTTCTTTTTTGGCAAAAATCATCAGAAAATTTCCGCGCGACACACCCGATTCTTTTATTTTTCCAAACATACTGCTCTCCATCACATTGGCCCTTAATACCAATAATAGCAGGCCCATACCACCTCCGATGTAAAAACACAATCGCCAGTCCTGAAATGCCTGATACACCAAAAAAGCCGTGATAGAACCCAACACACCGGTAATCGCAATCACTGTTGCTGCCAGCCCTCTTTTTTCTTTGGGCAACATTTCACTAACCAATGTAATACTGGCACCCAGTTCTCCCGCCAGTCCAATACCGGCAAGAAATCTTGTGAGTACATACTGCGGAACTGTTTGAACAAGGCCATTGGCAATATTGGCCAGGGAATAAAGAATGATGGAACCGAATAAAACACTCAGCCTTCCCCGTTTATCTCCCATAATGCCCCAAATAATACCCCCCACCACCAGTCCGATCATTTGAACACTGATGATGAGTTCACCCTTGGAAAGCACTTCTTCGGGCGATAAAAGCAACGATTCCAAACTGGGTTTACGAATAATCGAGAAGAGCAATAAATCATAGATATCCACAAAAAAGCCCAATGCTCCAACAATAACCGGCAAAGAAAAAATACCGAGTTGTTTCTGTGTCGTATTCATGTAAATGGGGAATTAGCCGGCTTTCTTTTTATTAAAAATCAGTTTCACCAAAACAGGACCACTGGTAACCAGCACGATTCCGAGCACAATCACTTCAAGATGGTCTTTCAAATCAAAACCGAATTCCGACAAAATCCATTTCTGTAAAAAATGACCTGCGAATAACATGCTGAAAACCCAGGCTACACAGCCAATCACATTAAAAAAAGCGAATTTTTTCCTTTCCATCTGAACGATGCCCGCAACAATGGGTGCAAATGTTCTCACGATGGGAATGAATCTGGCAATAATAATGGCTCCTCCCCCGTGTTTTTCATAAAAATCATGGGCTTCGGTCAAATAACGTTTTTTGAAAATTAAATTTTCTTTCCACCCATACATAGCTGGGCCTACTTTTCTCCCAAACCAGTACCCCGTAAGGTTTCCAGCAATTCCTGCCATGGAGATAAGTACGAGCAGTACCATCAAATCAATATACTCATTACCCGTGGGCATGATTTCGTTAGCAATATTATTGCTGTAAATACCTGCTACAAACAACAAGCTGTCGCCGGGTAAAAAGAACCCTGCAAACAAACCCGTTTCAGCAAAAACCACAAAAAGAATCAACCATAAACCACCATGTTCAATATAGAACTGCGGTTGTAATAATTGTGTCCAGTGAAAGGATGCTTCTAACAGAATATTTAATAGCATAAAATTTACTTGGTCTTTACAATCGTATTTTTAATCCGTAAAATCTCCAGTCCCTGCTTCCAGCGAATTTTCCCATTTGCTTACCACACTTGTTGCCAGTGCATTTCCCAAAACATTGGTGGCTGTTCTGAACATATCGCAAAAATGGTCAATAGGCAGAATTAATGCAATTCCTTCAGGAGGTATATTAAACATGGCACAGGTAGCAGTTACCACAACCAGCGAAGCCCTTGGCACCCCCGCTATTCCCTTGCTGGTAAGCATGAGTACCAACAGCATGGTAATCTGGGTACCAAAATCGAGGTGTATACCATAAGCCTGGGCTATGGCAATACTGGCAAAAGTCATATACATCATGCTACCATCAAGGTTAAAAGAATAACCCAATGGAAGAATAAAGGCAACGATTTTATCTTTGCATCCAAATTTTTCCAATTCATCGGTAAGCTTGGGAAATACCGCTTCACTGCTGGTAGTGCTGAAAGCAATAATCAATGGGGGGAATATTCTTTTCAGCAATTCAGGTAATCGTTTCCCCAATACAAGAAAGCCCACCAGTAATAAAAGCATCCACAGTAAAGCGATACCAATGATAAAATACAGTAAGTATTTACCGTAGAACAGAAAAACTTCCAATCCTTTGGTAGCAATCACCGCACTGATGGCCCCAAATACACCCAATGGGGCAAAATTCATAACATAGCCCACCATTTTAAGAATCACATGGGCCACTGAGTCCAGCCCTTTAACAACTATCTTTCCTTTTTCACCCAATGCAGCGGTAGCGATGCCAAAGAAAATACTGAAAATAACCAATTGCAATACCTCATTATTGGCCATTGATTCGATCACGCTTTTGGGAAATACATGCTCCACAAATTTCTGGATGCTGAATTCCTGGGTTTTTCCCACAAGGTCTTTTGCACCCGTCATATCTGCATTGCTCAGATCAATTCCTGCCCCGGGCTGAAAAAAATTAACCAGCAGCATTCCCAGCAACAAACTGGCCAGAGAAGCTGTAATGAACCATAGCATGGCTTTTCCGCCCACCCTGCCTACGGTTTTCAGATCGCCCAGTTTGGCAATACCTACCACAAGCGTGGAAAATACCAGGGGGGCAATAATCATCTGTACCAGCCTTAGGAAAATGGTGGTTAAGAGCTTAATATTGGCGGAAAACGATTTGATAAATTCAGGAGAAGACTGAATATGAATGATATAGCCCAGTAAAATACCGGCAATCATGGAAACAATGATATATAAGGTAAGCCTGTTAGATTTTTTCATGTACCCGGCAATTAGTTTTGCAATATAAGATTTATGTTCAAAAGCCATTCCTACCCCTGCCCGGGGCGATTTATAAAACTTTTGAACTTCTAAATGCAGAAATGACTATTTTGCCGCTACTTTTTAATTAAAGAAAACTTAACTAACTGTATTATGAGTTTATTCAGAAAAAAGTCATTAGATGGCCTGATGGCCCAGGCTGCTGATTCCGAAAAGGGATTAAAGCGAACCCTTGGTGCCGGAAGCCTTATTGCACTGGGCATTGGAGCCATTATTGGTGCCGGCCTTTTTGTTAGAACTGCTGCCGCTGCCGGTGAACATGCCGGGCCGGCCGTAACCCTATCCTTTATTGTAGCGGCTATCGGTTGTGCTTTTGCGGGATTGTGTTATGCAGAATTTGCTTCCATGATCCCTATTGCAGGCAGTGCTTATACCTATGCCTATGCCACTATGGGCGAATTGATTGCCTGGATTATCGGTTGGGCGCTGATTTTGGAATATGCGCTTGGCGCTGCCACCGTTTCTATTGCCTGGAGTGAATTCCTCAACAAACTGCTCATGCAGTATAACCTGGGGTCCATTCCTTATGAATGGTGCCACTCTCCATTCGAAAAAGCACTTGATGCAGCCAATGTAATGCACCATGGTATTATGAATGTACCTGCCCTGTTTATCCTGCTATTGCTTTCTTTATTATTGGTAAAAGGCACCCAGGAATCTGCTTTTGTGAATGCAATCATCGTATTCATCAAAGTAGCTATTGTGGTGGTATTCATTGTGGTAGGATGGAAATTCATCAATCCTGCCAACCATTCCCCATATCTTATTCCTGCAGATGCGGCACCGGCCTTAAAACCCGATGGGTCGCTCTATAGTTATTCCGACTTTTTCCGACATGGATACGGAGGAGTGCTTACAGGAGCCGCGATTGTATTCTTTGCCTTTATTGGCTTTGATGCCGTTTCCACCGCAGCACAGGAAGCAAAAAATCCTAAAAAAGATATGCCGATTGGTATTTTAGGGTCATTGGTAATTTGTACCATTTTGTATATTCTTTTTTCCTATGTATTAACAGGCGTGGCTCCCTATACCGATTTCGTAAAATCAGGTAAAGAAGCTTCTGTTGCTTATGCCATTGAAACCTATATGAAAGATTTTGGCTGGCTTGCAAAAGCAGTAACCATCGCTATTCTGGCAGGTTTCTCCTCTGTAATCCTGGTAATGTTAATGGGCCAGAGCCGGGTATTTTATACCATGTCTACCGATGGGCTTTTACCAAAAGCTTTCTCTGACCTGCATCCTAAATTCAGAACGCCTTATAAGTCAAACATGATTTTGTTTCTATTTGTAGGAGCATTTGCAGCCTTTATTCCCGGCAGTGTGGCAGGTGATTTAACCAGCATCGGAACACTTTTTGCCTTTGTATTGGTTTGTGCAGGTGTTTGGGTAATGAGAAGAAATGACCCTAACAGGGTTCGTCCTTTTAAAACCCCATTGGTACCACTGGTTCCCATATTGGGTATGCTGGTATGTACTGCCATGATCGTATCCCTGCCCAAAGAAACCCTGCTTAGTGCGGTGGTTTGGATGGTAGTCGGTCTTTTAGTCTATTTCAGCTATAGCAAAACCCATAGTAAACTCAAAGAATAGCCGTTGTTAGGGGCCGCAGCACTTAAAAACTGCCCCATATAACTGCATTCGGGGTTTAGCATAAGTCTTTTATATAAAAACAGTCAGACCTCAATCTGACTGTTTTTTATATAGGGTTGGCAACTTAAGCCACATGCGTTAATTTTGCCCTCCTTTCAACCTATTACTAATAATAAACACACTATGGGAAGGATTTTTGAAGTAAGGAAAGCCACCATGTTTGCCCGCTGGGATAAAATGGCCAAACAGTTTACCCGTATTGGTAAAGAAATTGTTATTGCCGTAAAAGCCTCAGGGCCCGATCCGGCTACCAATCCTGCCCTGCGCAGGTGTTACCAGAATGCCAAAAGTGTGGGCATGCCCAAAGATCGTGTGGAAGCGGCTATTAAAAGAGCCATGGGTAAGGATACGAGTAATTATGAAGAAGTTTTATATGAAGGCTATGCCCCACACGGAGTTGCGCTACTGGTAGAAACAGCCACCGACAACCATGTAAGAACCGTAGCCAACGTAAAAAGCCATTTTAACAAAGGCCACGGTGCCCTGGGAAATAGTGGCAGCGTTAGCTTCCAGTTCAGAAAAATGGGGGTATTTAAATTGAAACCCGAAGGATTGGATATGGATGAACTGGAGCTGGATTTAATTGACCATGGTTTGGATGAACTGGGAGAAAGTTCCGACGACCAGGGAAATCCCATCATCGTATTAAGGTGCGCTTTTGTAGATTTTGGCAACCTGCAAAAAGCACTGGAAGAAAAGGGATTGGGTACAATTTCCGCAGAACTGGAATGGATTCCCACTACCACTGTTCCGGTTAGTGATGAACAGGCTGAAGACGTGAGTAAATTAATAGAAAGACTTGAGCAGGATGAAGATGTAACGAAAGTGTTTCATAATATGGGTTGATGATGGTTTGTGGCAGATGGTTTAGAACCTGATTCAACCGGTTTTTAACGCTTAATTTTAAACCCTTCCCTCCTTTTGAACCTTAGCTCCATACCCCATCCCATCATTTTCTTCGATGGCGTTTGCAATCTCTGTATTGGGGCTGTACAATTTGTGATCAAACATGATTCGAAACACCGGTTTCGCTTTGCTTCTTTGCAAAGTGAAATTGGCAAACAACTATATTCAACCTATCAATTGGATACATCCGCTGTTGATTCCATTGTTCTTTGGGAAAACGGAGAGATCAGCATCAAATCCTCTGCTGCATTAAAGATCGCAAAGCAACTCAACCGCCCCTGGCCCCTGTTATCTGGCTTCCTGATTATCCCCTCATTCATCCGAAATGCCGTATATGATTGGATTGCAGGCAATAGGTATCAATGGTTTGGTAAAAAACAAACCTGCTGGGTTGCAGCAAAAGAACTCGAAAGCCTGTTTCTGTAATTAATTAAATAAAAAATAAAAAAGCAGTAACACGGAAAAAAGCAGGGCGATATAAATACTCATATCCCGCCTGGTTTTAGGCTGCAGTATATTCCTTTGGTACACCCATAAAAAAACCGGTATCCCTATAACGAACAAGAGGAGAAAATCCATTCCTCCCAGAAATAAAAAACCGGTTCGCCAGCTGTATTTTTCTCCTGCCCTGTAAAGCGATAGCTTAAGAATGGTATTGGTAAGGCGTGAACGGCCAATTACAATTGTGTCGTTTACATTGATGGTTTGATAAGCCTGTGCAGGAACAGACAATAGTTTTTTTTCTCTCTCAACAGCGAATATCACGATTCGTAATTTGGCATCCGACCTTTCTGTTTTTGATACCAGCACTCCACTGAATTCTTTCAATGGCAGAAAATATCCATCCACAAAAAGAACCAAACTGGCAAGCAGGATGGAAATAAGCAGGAAATGATTAAAACGATCAGGCTGCATTCAATACCTTATTATTAAATATACCCTGTAAAATAGTTGAATCCTTAAATAAAAAATCCTTCTTTCCTGCAAAGAAGGCCAATAAAGCGTTAAACTATCTGCGAAAATCTGCGGGAGACTTTTTCCCGCAGATCACGCAGATAAGCGCAGAAAAAATGACCGAAATAATAACTCGTATAAAATAAGGACTACAGGGGTTTTCATGGAAAATAATAAAACATTGGAAGACAGTAAAAAGCCTTCTTTTATGCAAAGAAGGCCTATAAAATCTTAAACTGTTTTATTGTTATTCGCGCATCATCTCTTGAACCCGCATCACAATATCTTCTGCATTTGGTTTGCTGAAATAGTCCCCATCGCTTCCATAGCCTGGGCGATGCGCCTGACCGGTTATGGTTCTTGGGCTTACATCCAGCCACTGGAATCCTTTTTGTTCTTCCATTACTTTATTAAACATGAAAGCTGCCGCACCTCCCGGAACGTCTTCATCAATGAATGCGATACGATTCGTTTTCTTCAGTGAATCCAGTATTTTATGATTTATATCAAATGGCAGCAGTGTTTGCACATCGATTACTTCACAGCTGATATCCAGGCGCTGTAATCTTTCTGCAGCTTCTTCAACAATTCTTAAAGTAGCACCGTAGCTTACCAGTGTAACATCGGTTCCCTCTCGCAAAACTTCCGGAATGCCCAATGGAACCGTGTATTCGATTAAGTTGGAAGGCATTTTCTCTTTTAAACGATAGCCGTTCAGGCATTCAATCACAATGGCAGGGTCATTGGCCTGCAACAGGGTATTATAAATGCCTACAGCCTGCACCATATTTCTTGGAACACAAACGTACAGCCCTCTCAGCGAATTAATGATCATTCCCATGGGTGACCCACTATGCCAGATTCCCTCGAGACGGTGTCCCCTTGTTCTGATAATCAGGGGGCAGCTTTGCTGACCGGCCGTTCTGAAATGCGTAGTAGCCACATCATCACTCAATGGCTGCAATCCGTACAACAAATAGTCCAGGTATTGAATTTCTGCAATAGGCCTTAGACCACGCAGCGATAAACCGATGGCCTGTCCTACTATTGTTAGTTCCCTGATTCCGGTGTCAGAAATTCTGTCTGCTCCATGAATGTCCTGTAATCCTGCAAATCCCTGGTTCACATCACCAATATGCCCCACATCTTCCCCAAAAGCATATACGAGGTGATTCTGTGCAAAAAGCGCATTGAAGTATTTGTTCAATACTTCATAGGCATTCACCATGGGTGCGTCAAAAGGAATGATGGGTTTTATTTCGGCAACTTTTAAAGCGCTTTTCGGACCCTCATTGTATAACAGTGTATTGTATAATTGTTTGTTGGCCGCCAGCAATTCCCCATACCAGGCTTTCAGTTCAGGAGCAGTAGGAGATTCCGGTGCTGCTTCAAGTGCCAGGGCAATTGTTTTAAGTACATCCCTACGTAAAGATTCTTTATTTGATTCCAGATCCGTTGCCATTTTTTGTAAATGATTGTATTTGTCCATATCATTCACAACAATGCTTTTAATCAGCGATGCCGTATGTGCAGCCTGTTCTTTAATGGGTGCGTGGTATTTTTCCCAGGCTTTGTTCCTTTCAATCCTGACTTCTTCTTTTGCTGTTGCTTCAATGGAAGCCAGTTCATCCGCATTAGACAAAGCCGTTTCAACCAGCCATTCCCTCATTTTTTTGATACAGTCCCACTCTCTTTCCCATTCAAGTCTTTCGGCTGTTTTGTAACGTTCATGGCTGCCACTGGTAGAATGACCCTGTGGCTGGGTAACTTCTTCCACATGAAATAAAGCGGGTACATGGGTTTCCCTTATTTGCTGAATGGCTTCTTCAAAAACCTCGCACATACCTGCATAATCCCAGGCTTTCACTTTATAAATACGGATACCATTGGTATCTTCTTCTTTTTCCAGCCCCCTGAGTGCATCGGAAATAGAGCCTTTGGTGGTTTGAAAATTTTTGGGTACGGAAATACCATATCCATCATCCCAAACAAATACAGCGAGGGGGATTTGCAGCACACCTGCCGCATTCATCGTTTCCCAGAAATGACCTTCGGAAGTGCTTGCGTCACCAATGGTGCAGAAACAAATTTCGTTTCCATTATGACTGAGTGATTCAAATTCTGCAGCGTATTTGGCACTGCGGAAACATTTGGATGCATAAGCCAAGCCCAATGCACGTGGCATTTGAGAGGCGGTAGGCGCCATATCGGAAGAGATATTTTTTCTGTTCGCCAAATCAAGCCAATTGCCATGGTCATCAACAAATTTGGTGGCAAAATGGGCATTCATTTGTCGACCGGCACTAAAGGGATCGTTTTTCAGATCCGGATCGGCATATAACTGAGCAAAAAATTGTTCTACAGACGACAGGCCTGCAGCAAACATGAAGGTCTGGTCGCGGTAATAACCACTTCTGAAATCACCGGGTTGAAAGAATTTAGCCATTGCCAGCTGTGCCACTTCCTTGCCATCTCCGAAGATTCCGAATTTGCCCTTGCCTGTTAATACTTCGCGACGTCCTAACAAACTAACTTCCCGGCTA
Source organism: Bacteroidota bacterium (assembly GCA_039795695.1). Lineage (GTDB taxonomy): Bacteria > Bacteroidota > Bacteroidia > Chitinophagales > Chitinophagaceae > Sediminibacterium. Next base: position 8,646 of record JBDKLG010000072.1, on the reverse strand, counting down.
ATCACTGCGGTTTTGTAATCATTTAAAATGGTATTCCGGAATCCTTCAAACGAAAGCATATCGTCCTTGTATCCCAAAGAAGTGGTTTGTTCCATTTAACAAAAATAGGGTTACACAATGAATAGCTGAGGGGAATTTAAACAAGATTTCAGCCAATGGGAAGAAATCTTGTTTAAACTAACAAAAAACAGAGTGCTGAACGGAAATATGGCATGAAATTAGTGTTATCAGGTTCGTAAAACGGGATAGTTAAGCTTAATTTTGGCAGCAGAAATATTCCGGCATTTAACCATTTTTAATTACATAGTTTATGAAAGCTTTATTCTTATCCCTGCTCTTAGTTACCGGTTTTTCTTTGCTCGCACAAACACAAGGCGATATCGGGTTTGCCAAAACCAGTCACCAGTTTGGCAAAATCAGGCAAAATATTCCTGCCACTTACCTTTTTAGTTTTACCAATAACGGCTCCAAGCCGGCAGTAATCGAGTTTGCCAATGCCGAATGTGGTTGTACCACACCCGAATACAGTAAGGATCCCATACTTAAAGGGAAAAGCAGTACCATCAAAGTAACGTATAATGCTGCCAACACCGGAGCTTTCAAAAAAAATGTGAACATCAAATTTGTGGGTATGAATCTCCCGATTGTGCTAACCATTGAAGGAGAAGTGGTAGCCAAGGGAAAATAATACGGATTGTTTTTATTTTCACATGCCTTGTACAGGATTATCTTTGCACCATGTTATCAATTAGCCAACGAGGCCAGGCCATGCCAGCCTCTCCCATCAGAAAGCTGGTTCCCTATGCAGAAGCTGCCAAAAAAAGGGGGACTAAAGTATATCATTTGAATATTGGCCAGCCCGATATTGAAACGCCCAAAATGGTATTGGATGCCGTACGCAATAGCGATTTCAAAGTGCTGGAATACAGCCACAGCGCAGGGAATGAAAGTTATCGCAGAAAACTGGTTGGTTATTATGAAACGGTGGGTATTCAGGTTGATCATACACAGATTATTATTACAACAGGGGGCAGTGAAGCCATCCAATTTGGTTTTATGGCCTGCCTGGATGCAGGTGATGAAGTAATTATTCCTGAGCCTTTCTATGCCAATTACAATGGGTTTGCCGTGGCAGCGGGTGTACATGTGGTGCCGGTAACTTCTCATATTGAAAACGGCTTTGCCCTTCCTCCGATAGAAGAATTTGAAAAAAGAATCACGCCTAAAACAAAGGCCATTGTGATCTGCAATCCCAATAACCCAACGGGTTATTTATACAGCAGGGAGGAAATGCTGCAATTGAAAGAACTCGTCCTTAAACACGATCTCTACCTCTTTTCTGATGAAGCATACCGCGAATTCTGTTATGAGGGTAAACAGGTAAGTGCCCTGCATTTGGAAGGTTTGGATGAGCATGTGGTAATTATGGATACCATTAGCAAAAGATACAGTGCCTGTGGCGGAAGAATTGGTGCTTTTATTACCCGGAACAAAAAATTACTCGATGCAGTAATGAAGTTTGCCCAGGCAAGGTTAAGCCCGCCAAGCTTTGCCCAGATTGCGGGTGAAGCTGCTATTGATTTACCTGCTGATTATTTTGATAAGACCAAAGAAGCATACCAATCCCGGAGGGATTTGCTTGTAAAAAGGCTAAATGCCATGGAAAATGTTTTCTGCCCCAATCCAGGCGGAGCATTTTATGCCATTGCCCGATTACCCATCGATGATGCCGATCAGTTTTGCCAATGGTTATTGGAAAGTTTCTCCTTTGAAGGCCAGACCCTGATGCTGGCTCCTGCTACAGGTTTTTATGGAACCCCTGGTTTAGGCAGACAGGAAGTACGTCTGGCATACGTATTAAATTTAAATGATATAAATAAAGCTATGGATTGTTTAGAAAAAGCTTTATTGGTGTATCCAGGCAAAAAATAAGTTTTAATTAATTGATTTACAATTGAAATTTTACTATTTAAGCTTTTTAAAATAATATATTACATTTTATTTTATATTAACATTACATTAATAAATTATCATTTTTATTGTAAAAAACGATTAAAATAAATAAATTATTAAAAAAATACTTTGTTTTTAATTTTTATCCCTATCTTTGACCTGTCAAGCAAAAATAAAAAACGGCGAGGCTAAAATGCCGTTTCTGGATTAAGCAATTGATAATTATCTCTTTTCTTATATGGCAAGCAATCGAAGACGTCCCCTGTTTCTACAGGGGACTTTTCTTTGTGGGTACAGAAGCAATAAATTCCCCTTTTTCATTTTTAAGTGAGTAACAGAGATTGGGATTGATCAATCCATACAAACGGCCTCCTCTCACAACAAAACTCATATAGGGCTTTCCATTCTCTCGCCAGCCCTTCCCACTTATCTCTTTACCATTCCCATAATGTATCTCTTTCAAAGGCTTTCCGCTTGCATACCATTCTTTGAAACTACCCTCATACATGCCTTCTTTAAAATGATACTCAAACCGGCGTTTTCCATTGGGCCACCAGCCGGTATGTACGCTATCCTTCTCCCCAAGATGAAAATACCTTTTCGCATCAGGCCTGCCATCCTCATAATAAGTTACTGCCTCGCCCTCTTCCCGGCCTGCTGCAAAACTCTGTCTCGACTTCAGTCCGCCCGATGCATAATAAGTTTCAATGGTACCATTCAGTAAATCGCTGCCGGCATAACGAATACCATTTACCAAATGCAGCGATGTATCTGTTGCGAGCCAAACCCGGCTGCCAATAAGGGGTTGAGCTCCTGCAAACTCTGCCGGTAAACCGTGAATGCCTCCCCCCGTCCCTGTTTCGCAGGAAGTACAAAAGAAGTTAGCGGCAATGATAAGCAGGAGCCATTTCATTTTTCTGTTTCCAGTAATTTGATATCTGCAATTAATTCGTTCATTTCTTTCACGGAAGTTCCCTTATAAACTCCCCTGATTCTTTTATGTGTATCTATCAGCAATACATTCTCTGTATGAAGAAAATCGGCCGCTGATTTCTTTTCTCCCATATCCTCATCGGCAAAATAACTTTCTCTTGCAAGCTGATAGATTGCTGCCCGATTGCCTGTTACCATACTCCATTTATCGGGGTTTACGCCATTGGCTTTTGCATATAACTGCAGTTTGGGTACGCTATCCGTTTCAGGGGTTACACTGTGCGATAACAGCAACACATTGGTATCAAGGGCAAAAGCAGTTTGCACAAGGCTTAGCTGCGCCGTAAGTCTTTTACAAATTCCCGGGCAGGAAGTAAAGAAGAAATTGACGATATAAATTTTCCCATGAAAGTTTTCCTCTGTTACCCGTTTTCCCTCCTGGTTTACAAATGCAAATGCGGGGATGGTATGAATTTTAATTTTAGTTGTATCCACTTCCTCAAACCACTGGGGTGTAAAATCCGGGGTTTGATAAAAAGGCAAAACCCTTGCCCCCGGCTGCTTTACAGCAGTTTGTTTACAGGATGCAAGGCTTAGCACGAGTAGTAAAACGGATAGGATGAATTGTAAAACCCGCATAAAATTAATTATTAGGCGGCGGTGGTGGCGGCCTTAGTGATTTTTCGAGCTGTACATATTTCTCGTATTGTGTTTGCGAAAGGGATGCTTTGATCTTTGCATCCCGGGCTTTGCTCAGCCTGTCTACAGCAGCTTTATCTGCCGGAGGAGGAGGAGGAGGAGGCGGTGGCAGCTTTCCTTCTTTGCCGCGCAGTTTATCCATTTCTGAAAAAAAATCTTTATAGGCAGCCGCTATTTGATTTTTTTGTGCAGCAGTTAAGCTGATTTCCTTTTCAATTTTTTCTGTTACGTGCTTTACTTTTTCTTCCGTACCCGGTGGCCTGGGTGGTTGCTGTGGCTGGGTGAATGCTGTCAAACCCATGAGCATTGCAGAAAAAAGCAGCTTTGTTTTTACTTGCATAAATATTATTTGAGGGAGCTTTGTTTACGGTTTTATTGGATTTGAAAATGTATTTTATCCCTTTACGGAATTTCTTAATCAATCACCAAAGCCCGCTATTACTGGGTTACAGAACCTTTTGTTCCATAAAACCCTGCACCATTAATATAAGGCGCATCTGCTGTGGTATGATAATGATAAATACCATTGGGATAATCTGCCGTTACGGAGGTATGTCCATGATAGGTATCCAGGTCAGCACTGGTGACTGTTTTCCCATTTTCCAAGGGTCCGTAAACAGGAAACCCATCGAGTAAAAATCCAACCAGTGCCGATTTGGAATTGTTCAATGTGATATACAAGGGTTCTACATGGTAATGATAAGTGGAACTCTGATCCGGATGACCATTGTACTGATCAAATGAATTGATTTCATTGGTAAGTGGTGTATTGGGACCCGCATACTGGTTATAAATAGGCACCCCATTGATGGCAACACCAATTGGCCCCAGTGGTGTTGCTTCATGTGCTGCATTCAGGGCCGGTGTGGCGGGAATTTTAAAAGTGAAGCTCTTGGTGCCAATACTATTGGGATTCTTTGAGAATGCGGTATTGGTGCCATTATAAGCCTGGTACCTTGCATCCGTACCGGTAAAATAGCAACTCTTGTGATCGGGCACGCCATCGCTTTTGATGGTAATGGTGGTCCCGTCCGTAGACACTGTAACGGTTGAATTGAATTTTTTAAATACATCGCTTAAAGTAGCTGTGCCGGTACTTGTTGCAGTACTGGTACTTCCCGCATCTTTACTGCAGGAAATACTTATCAAACTTGCGCTGCAAAAAATGAAAAGGGAACTTAGCTGAAATATTTTCATAACATGCTTTTTTAAATTAGATGCAAAACCGGGGAAAAACCTTCGCTCTAATAAATTATTGTTGGGCTGGCGGTGGTCTTCGCTGTTCATTATCTGCCGATGGGCCCCCGGGTTCTCCTCCTGGCGGTGGTCCATTAGGGCGGCCCGGATTTTGTGGAGCCATCATCCTCAATACTTCCTGGATAATTGATGCAAATTTTTCCTGTTGTACTGCTGTGCATAAATTTCGAATCTTCTGAAAATGGCGGAAAGTAATGATATCCGTTTGCTGATCATAATAGGCAGAAGCTTTTGCTGCTGAATCAATACTTGCATCAGTAATATCAGTACGGCGCAGGAGTGCAAAAAAAGCATTTTTAGCTTCCCTGTTTTCTTCCCTGATTTTTCTTATTTGCTGCCTGTGCTCATCCCGCAATGCCAATAATTGTTTCTTTTGCAAAGAATCAAATCCCAATTCTTTCACCAGAAAGTCAACAGGTTCGTTTGGGAGGTTTTTAGGCGGCAGGGGCCGTTTATCCTGCATTATCCAGAATGCCGTAAGGGTGGCAATATTTAGTACCACCAGCAAAATAAAAGAGATGGCCCAACCTTTGTTTTGATTGATGAATTTCATTAGGGCTTCATTTTTTCAGTGGAGAAAATCGTATTTGTACCCAGTCCGTATTCTTCCGCAAAACTTTGTAATCCGGATACTGCAGAAGAAGCGGTTTGTGCTGGTTGATGAAGGAAATAGCTGACCGATGCGATATTCAGCACAACCAATAAACTGAGGGTAATCAATGATACGGAAGGTTTGGTAACCAGTTTCCAAAAACCGGTTGCCGACTCATGCTTTGCATCCATCGCTGCCATCAAACGGGTATGAAAAAAAACGGGCATTTCGGCAGGTTTCATTCCGTTCAGGCTATCCAGTATTCTATCAAGTTCATCAGGGGTAAATTTGTTTTTTTTCATGAGGCCGGTTTATTGATGGTAATAATGCTGTAATTGTTTTCTCAGATTTTCTTTTGCCCGATGCATCAGTGCTTCCAGGGCTTTGGTGCTTGTTTGCATAATTTCGGCAGCTTCGGCATAACTCAATCCTTCTGTCTTGATCAACACAAAAGCCGTGCGCTGGCTTTCGGGTAGTTTTTTCATGGCTGCAAAAACCAGGGAAGCCTGCTCTTTGTTTTCCATACTTATTCCCGGATGATGAAAATGTATGGCTTCTTCCTCTTTGTCTCCCAAACCCACCCAGGATTTTAAATTGGCCATTCTTTTTTTGGCTTTCTTTTTCCGCTCAAAATCCAAAGCCTTGGTAATGGCTATCCTGTATATCCAGGTAGATAGCATTGCATCGCCTCTGAAATCTCCCACCGACTGGTAAACCTGTATAAATACTTCCTGGGCAATATCTTCTGCTTCCTGCATATCCTGCACTATGCTTAATACGGTATTGTATACCATATTTTGCCGGGTTTCTACCAGTTGCCTGAAAGCCTGCTGGTCCCCATTTTGTAGCGAAACAATGAATGCTTTTTCGTTCAATTAAGGCCGATTAAATAATTAGACGCCATAACTTACAAAAACCTTCGATAATTGCCGATAAAATAAAGGGTATTTGTATTTTAGTGCGCGAATTGCATTTGCGTGAAAATCAGCAACTTATACTATTTTAGCTCTCTGGGGGCAGTTTTATACACTTAAAAGCAACGAAGATTCTCGAAATCGCATCCTTAAAATAAGCTATGAAGAATTATTGCAGCCCTATTTTATTGATATTAATTTTTGTTTTCTGCCATTACCGTTTGAATGCCCAGGGATACCAGGCTTTACATGGCTCGCCCTATGCGGGGAGCACGGCTGTTTTTAACAATCCTGCCGCTTCGGTTAACTCCGCCTATCCCTGGGAGATTACTTTATTTTCTGCCCAGGTAAAATCAACCACCAATGCCTTCTACCTTAAAAACTTCAGCCTGGCGAATCAAACGAATGCTGCACTTACCGCGCGGGATGGAATGGATACAAGATTTGAGCACATGAATCTGGATCTTAGTTTATTTAATTTTCTTTATAAAATAGACAAGAACCATGCAGTTAATTTTAATCTAAGGGGAAGGACTTACAATCATGTAAGAATGCTGCCCTTTAATTTTATTGACTCATCTGTAAAGGATTTTAATAGTTTTTTGATTGCCAACCGCAATACCCAGTTTATTGAAGGATACGCAACACATACAGGATGGATAGAAGCCGATTTGAACTATTCACAGGTGCTGATGGAAACCAACCATTCGAGGTTAAGCGGCGGAATTAGTTTGCGAATCATGAAATCGGTTTCGGGTGTTTATGCCAAGCTGAATAAATTGAGCTACCTGGAATTCAAGAATGGTACGGATACCAATTACACTTTTACCAACGGCACCGGTGCAGTCGCTTTTTCAGATAATTATGACAATACCGATAATGTAAAAGATTTTTTAAAGCGAACCAGAACGGGCCTGGGATTAAATATGGGATTGGAATACCTGATTTATAACAGGGAATCAGACGGAATTTCTCCCAATAATAACCTGAATTATGACTGGAAATTCGGTTTGAGTATCATGGATATTGGTGCCACAGGATTCAGTCCCAGTGCGTATTCCAGCATGTATAGCTCTCCGGATCCTACTATAACAGACGGGCAGTTGGCAGACAAGATCAATGGAGCACAGGATATTCGGGGGCTAAGGGATTCTTTAAGTACCGTATTTACGCAGAGCATACCGATTGCAGATAAATTTTCCATCAGCAATCCAACAAGGCTGGTTTTAAATATCGACCGAAACCTGGGCAATCATTTTTTTGTAAATGGGGAATTGAGCCTGAACTTTTTCTCGCCCAACAGTTATACCAAATTACGCACCCGGGAATTGAATCTCTTAACTGTTACACCCCGATGGGAAACAATCGGATTCGGTGCTTACTTACCTGTTCAATACACGGCACAGGGGCAGTTCTGGATAGGTGCAGCTTTGAAAACAGGACCGCTGGTGCTGGGTGTACATAACCTGGCAATATTTAAGCAGGACCCCTATTTAAGCGGTGGGGCTTATCTGATGCTTTCCATACACCCTTTCAATAAAACTAAAATCATCAATAAGCTTGATTGCAGCAATTGAATGGGATATGGGCAATAAAAAACACTGCGAAACAAAGTTGATAAGAACCTGAATCGCAGTGTGCTCAATTAATCTTTTCAGTTACAAATCGGGAAAAGGTTATTCAGCAGATTGAATATTTGCTGCCTGTTTTCCTTTTTTACCATCTGTTATATCAAATGATACTTTTTGACCTTCTTTCAAAGATTTGAATCCACCCATATTGATGGCAGAGAAATGAGCAAACAGATCTTCACCACCATCATCCGGTGTGATAAATCCGAAACCCTTTGAATCATTGAACCATTTTACTACTCCTGTTGGCATAATATTAAAATTTATACCTTAAAAATAGGGATTTCTATGCGTTTTATTGCTTATTCGGCAAAGTCTTTGGTTGTCAAATGGGGAAATTTGTTGTAAATCATTGATTTTAGGGCATTTCAGCTGCATTTTGATGCATTTCTGCAAAAGAATTTCCCTTATTTTACCATTGCCGGGCATCCAATTATTTTTTAAACCTTCAATTGCAAACATTGAAGCCACGGCATTCAGCACCCGTGAACCCTTCTATCCGGCAGCCATCACCCCCCTGAAAAATCCGACAGATTCAGCAATGCCGGGCATTGGATCGGTCATATCTTTCTCAAATTCTATGCTGCATACCCCCTTGTACTGAATTTTTTGCAGTGCTTTTACCAATACGGGGAAATCAATAACCCCCCTGCCTATCTCAATCGCC
>JBDKLG010000071.1:0-5477 GCA_039795695.1 Bacteroidota bacterium | reverse complement strand
GCATGGTGCTTGAGGTAATTCACCACTTCTTTGGTGGAAGCAATAAAGCCCCCCACGGATGCAAGCGATTTGCTGAATGTACCCATGATCAGGTCCACTTCATTGGTTAAGCCAAAATGGTCGGCAGTTCCTTTGCCCAGTTCGCCAATAACACCCAGTGCATGTGCATCGTCTACCATAACGGTAGCTTTGTACTGCTTGGACAAACGAACAATTTCAGGAAGGTTACAAATATCTCCTTCCATGCTGAAAATGCCGTCTATTACAATCATCTTCACTTTGTCTTCCGGAATCGATTTTAAAATCGCTTCCAGGTCATTCATGTCGTTATGGGCAAATTTCAATACCCTGGAAAAAGACAAACGACTGCCTTCAATGATGGATGCATGGTCGAATTCGTCCAGTATCAAGATGCCGCTTCTGCCCGTAATGGCTGCAACGGTTCCCAGGTTTGTTTGAAAGCCTGTTGTAAAAGTGAGTGCTGCTTCTTTACCTAAAAAGTCGGCCAGCTTCTCTTCCAATTCAATATGCAGCTTGGATGTTCCGTTTAAAAAACGTGAACCGGAGCAACTGCTCCCGTATTTTTCAATGGCTTTTTTAGCCGCTTCTTTTACTTTGGGGTGGTTGGTAAGGCCCATATAACTATTTGAGCCAAACATCAATAATTTTCTTCCCTCAATCATTACCTCAGTATCCATATTCTCTTCAATAGAACGGAAGTATGGGTATAAACCAGCCGCTTTTAAGTCGTCCGGTGTTGTGAAATCATTAAATTTTTTTAAAAGGTTGTCCTGTATCATAGGCTGAATATATTTGAGCTTTACGCTACCGTTTGCTTATTTTTTTCTGAGCTAAAGCCCTTTTAGTGACAAAAAAACAATACCTGCTTCTTCCCGGCTCATCCCGGGAATCGGTCAGTATTGCCGTCGCTAAATCGTTTCTGTTTTCAATGTAAACAAAAAATGTTGAAAATTAACCATTTTGGACCCCTTTCCTGCTTTTTCAGGTCTGCCCAAAATGCAAATATACCTTAAGAATCAAGCCATTACTCTACTTTTTCTCCTTATTGGTACGATTTTAACAGCTTTAGAATCAACTGATTGATTTTCAATGCGTTGTGTAATTTTCTTGGACAAAGATACTATATAAGGGTAAATTTGCCTGTTTCTGTTTACCGGCCCCCGAAGGGGCTTGGGGTAAAAAGGGCTTTCCGGCTTTTTAAACAGTGGGTTTTTATCAGGCAGTTTATACCAAGAATTCTATTCAATTATGCTCCAGGTTACCAAAATATTCCGCTTCGAAACTGCACATGCCATTCATGGTTACAATGGCCATTGCAAAAACATACACGGTCATTCCTATGTATTGCACGTTACCGTTGCCATGGCCGGCCATAACAGCGGCTTTATCGAATCGCCCGGTTTTATCATCGATTTTAAGGATTTGAAACAGTATGTAAATGAGAAAGTAATCAGCCGTTTTGATCACCAGTTGATTTTATCTGAAGCTTTTATCAAAGCCAATCCTACTGTAGCCGAATCGGAAAACATTCATATCTGGAAAGTGGAGCCCACGGCAGAAAATATTTTATTGCATATCAGGAACGAGCTGCAACAGGTTTTTCCTCCTGAAGTGGTGCTGCACAAGCTAACCATTTTTGAAACCAGCGATTCCTATGCGGTATGGGAAAAAGACAGTTGAGTGGCCCGTTTTAACTCCTTTCTGCTTCTACAAAATACATGTCTACTTCTCCCTTGCTTTTAGCCGTAATTTTTCCGCGGTAAGTGCATTGGAAATGGTTTTTTATGAGCACATAGGTTGCTCCACTGATATTAATTTTTCCCTGTTCGCCGGAGCTTTCCATTCTTGAAGCGGTATTCACCGTATCGCCCCAGATATCATAAGCAAATTTTTTGCTGCCTACAATACCTGCTACAATTGGCCCGGTATGTACACCAATGCGTATTTCAAATGGACGGATTTGCTGCCGGATTTTCTCCTCCTTGTATTCTTCCATGAAATTTTTAATCTCAATAGCAGCCGAAACCATGCGCCTGGCACTGCTTTCATCGGGAACGGGCAATCCCGATGCTGCCATATAACTATCGCCAATGGTCTTAATTTTTTCTATATCGTATTTCTCCATGATGGCATCAAAAGCACGGAAACAGTAGTCGAGCTCTGCCACCAGTTTATCCGGTTCCATAAACTCGGTGATACCGGTAAAATCCTTGAAATCGGTGAACATAACGGTTACATCCTGGTAAAATTTCGCATCTGCCTTTCCTTTCATTTTTAATTCCTGCGCTGTTTCATAAGGCAGGATATTTAATAAAAGGTTTTCGCTGATTTCCTTTTCTTTTGTAATCAGCTGGTTGGTTTCCTGTAATTGTATTTGCGATACTTCCAGGTCGTCAAGTGTTTCCTGCAGCTCTTTGGTTCTTTCATCCACTTTAATTTCCAGTAGTTTGTTTTGTTCCCTTATGATTCTTTCGTTTTCCTTCAGCAAAGCAATCGTTTCTTTCTGTGCAGCCGATTTTTCTCTTTTATAGGCCCTTACTTTATCTGCCAGCGTAAAGGCAAACATGATCATCTGAAAAGTAGATCCTATTTCAATGGCATTATTGGTAAATGTGTTATGAGGCAGTATGGTAAAGGCTTTCAGCACATAAATGGTTACTCCGAAAAAATAAAAAAAACAGGCCAGCAGAAAAAACCGGGCAAACCTGAACCCTTTTCGGTATACGATGATGGCAGAAAAATACAATAACAGCAATCCCGCCATTCCTACTATCTGGTTTAGGTTGGATGCCAGTAAATTATGCCCGGCCAAACTTAAAATGCAGATCAATCCATACAGGGGTAAGAAAACAAAATTGATCAGCTTGTGCATCCAGGGCGCATGTACTTTGGTTCCCAGGATATTTTGCCCGAATAGAAATGTCACAGAACCGGTAATACCAATTACAAAAGGCGAATACTGCCACATAAAATGTAAGCGGTCGCCCCAAAGCTCGGCTACAAATCCTTTTAATTGTGCTATCAGCAATCCATTAAATATTACATAGGCGATGTAATAGAGATAGCTTTTATCTCCGGCTGAGAAATACAGAAAGAGATTGTATAAAACCAGCAACAGTAGAAAACCGTAATAGAATCCTTCTACCCGGTCTTTTTTATGATACACTTCCACAAACTTTTCTTTGGTCATTAATATCAGCGGGTACTGCATAAAAAAAGATTCCACCCGCAGGTAAAAAGTGGCTGAGTCTCCGGGAGGGACCAACAAATCAAATACATACACACTCGATTTGTATTTGCGCGCACTCAAGGGCAAAGAACGGCCCGATTTAATGTTCTGATAATTGCCCGATGAATCGGGGTAATAAAAATAAAGGGTATCCAGGCTGTAGCTGTCTACCAGCAGGCTCCACTGGCTGGTGGAATGATTGATCACCGTGAATTTATTCCAGGTTCTCAGTTCTACATTGCCAAAATTGGGTGCATCCTTATCATATAGCTTGAACCGGTTGTTTACCTTTCCGGAAAGCAGATCGCCGATTTCAATTTGCTTTTTCTGGTCCTCGAAAAAATAAATCGATTTTCCAATCAGCATTGATGGATTACTGTCGGTGAGTATGATTTTCTTTTGCCCGAAAACCATACCCGGCAGTAAACATATTGCTGCCAATAAAACCGATGCAACTAAAAAACCATTCAAACCGGTTTTTTGTCTACTCATAGTTAGTCGGGGGTTTTTACTATCTGTGCCAGGTTATTGTACCGTTCATTTACTTCGTAAGCCACAATTTTTGAGAATCCAAGCCAGGGCTCTTTGGTCATATCGATGATATCCTTAAGCCTGTCATAAAATTCGCAGGATTTTTCATTTACCCCTTTCAGCTCTTCAACGGTTACTTCCAGCTTTTTTTCCTTGTATAACTGTAGTACTACTACATCAAGGTGGTCGTCTACCAGAATAATGGAGCCGCCATGAATGGGTTGCGGTTTCATGGTATCCACTACCCATCCGCCACTGTTGTAAACTTTTACGGGCGAAGCATAGCCATTATAATTAATGATTTGCTGAAAAGGTTTGTGTGTATGGCCGAAGATAAAGGAAACATTGGGTGGTACCTGGCCATCCAGCTCTTTTTTAAACTGGTTGACGACAAATTTTTCCATAAACACTTTTAATCCCGCGGTTGCATCCGGTGTAAGTACTACATCGGGTTCATCCCTTTCATTGGCGGCCAGTCTGCCAACGGTAAAAGACAGGATTTCCTGCAGCAATTCTTTTTCCATCCAGCGCAATACTGCATTCTTTTTATCTGCCGTAAAGCTTTCAGCAATATTCTGAATCATGAGTTTCACCTGTTCCGGATCCTGTATTTTATCATAAATCAGGTTGATATCACTTCCTACTGAGCCGGAACGGCCCAAGGTTGACCAGAAAAAATCTACCCAGGCAAAATTTTCTTTTTCCAGCTCTTCAAATGTTTCCGGTGTTTTTCTGTTGGGAAATATTTTTGACCGCAGGCTGGTCATAAGCGAGTACATGGATTCCACGTAATGCCCGTGACAAAAAATTACGCATTTCTGTTTGTCCTCACTCATTACCGCATAAGCGGGATAGGCCGCCCTTACTGTTACGTTTTTCAGGTGGTCATAGCGGTGTACCAATGCATCCAGCAGGTTTTCGGTAATTGGTTCGGGGTTCAGGAGGGATGTGGTATGAATTTCATCGCGTATGGCTTCTCCTTTCTTCAGGGTTTTCAGGTATTCGATATAATAAAAATTCCGGGAGCGCTCCCATAAATTATGGTCGTGGTTTCCTGCAAGAAAATAAATTCTGTCGTCAAAAAGCAGGGTGTCATCATCGGGCATCGATAATTCAACAAAGCGCTCAAAAGCCATGGAGGCATTATTGGTGGTAGTTAATGCCAGCTCCATCAAATCGCCGTTTAATATGAGCGTAGGTTTTTGGCTTCCGATATTTTTTGAAATAATGTCGCGCAGGCATTCCATCATTTTTATCATCACCGGACTGGCTTTGGTGGTATCTATCTCATAGGAATTATCTACGAGATTGGTGAGAATGCTGTTCTCTGCACCAAGGTGCATGTCTGAGAATACTACATAACGGATATCAGGCATATTGATTGGGTTAAAGGATCAAGCATTAAATTTTTATTTGAAGCTCTGTTAATTTATCAGGCATTTACTTTTTCGAAATGTGCCAGAATATGCGGAAACACGTCTACTACCGTATTCTTTCCGTACATACAATCATTGTGCCCATAGCCCGGAATAATAATATGGTTGTACAATTCCTTGCCATTGGTGGCGCACAATGTTTCATAGGTAGTTAACGTGCTTTTGGGTTCAAAGAGCTGGTTTTTTTCTCCGTGAATAAAAGTGATCGGTATTTTCAGCTTATTCATATTGGGCATATATACATCTTCTCCCTTTGCATT
>JBDKLG010000070.1:0-21247 GCA_039795695.1 Bacteroidota bacterium | reverse complement strand
AGGATTTCCGGCTGGAATGAAATGGGGCTTTATTGCCAAACCCGAAGGCGTTCCCCGCCACCTGGTTTGTAATGCAGATGAAAGCGAACCCGGCACTTTTAAAGACCGGTACCTGATGGAATTCATTCCCCATTTGTTAATCGAAGGTTTACTCATCTCCTCTTTTGCACTGGGCAGTAATGCTACCTACATTTATATCCGCGGAGAATATGCCTGGATTGCAGAAATTCTTGAATCAGCAATTGGTGAAGCAAGGGCAAACGGCTTTCTCGGAAAAAATATTTTAGGCACAGGTTTCGATTGTGAAATTTATGTACACCGCGGTGCCGGTGCATATATCTGTGGCGAAGAAACCGCACTGATTGAATCGCTGGAAGGAAAGAGGGGTAATCCCCGCATCAAACCGCCATTCCCGGCTATTCAGGGTGTATGGATGCGGCCAACCGTTGTAAACAATGTAGAAACACTGGCAGCAGTAGTTCCCATCATCAATATGGGCGGCGATGAATACGCGAAAATTGGCGTGGGTAAATCAACAGGTACCAAACTGATGTCTGCCTGCGGTAACATCAATAAACCGGGTGTTTACGAAATTGATATGACCATCTCTGTAGAAGAATTCATTTACAGCGATGAATATTGTGGTGGTATTGCCAATGGCAAAAGACTAAAAGCCTGCATTCCCGGAGGATCATCTGTACCCATACTTCCTGCGAATCTTTTATTGAAAACAGCCAAAGGCGAAACCCGTTACATGAACTATGAAAGCCTGAGCGATGGCGGCTTTGCTTCCGGTTCAATGATGGGATCAGGCGGTTTTATTGTATTGGATGAAGACCAGTGCATCGTAAAAAATACCTATACACTGGCAAGATTCTATCGCCATGAAAGCTGCGGCCAATGCTCGCCCTGCCGTGAAGGAACGGGATGGATGGAAAAATTACTGCTTCGCCTGGAACAGGGGCAGGGTAAAATAAGTGATATTGACCTGTTATGGGATATTCAAAGAAAGATTGAAGGAAATACGATCTGCCCGCTGGGAGACGCAGCAGCATGGCCTGTTGCAGCAGCCATCAGGCATTTCAGGGACGAATTTGAATGGCATGTGACCCATGCGGCAGAAGCGGTAAAAACCAATTACGGACTGGCACATTATGCTGACCCGATTCATGTACCGGTTGCTTAGTGATTTGAGAACTTATTACGAAAGAAACAACTGTTGATAAATAGTAAATAGTCATTTTGATTTTTGAATTTTGACATATGTCGGATCAACCATTATTTAAAGTTACCATCGACAACATCACCATTGAAGTGCCGGCAGGAACTACCATCCTGAATGCAGCCCGTAAAATTGGTGGTGAAGTTGCTCCGCCTGCCATGTGCTATTACAGCAAATTGCAGGGTAGCGGAGGAAAATGCCGTACCTGTTTGGTGGAAGTAAGTAAGGGCTCTGAAAAAGACCCCCGTCCCATGCCCAAACTGGTTGCCTCCTGCAGAACCACGGTAATGGATGGGATGGAAATAAAAAACATTACCAGTCCGAAAGTACTGGATGCCCGCGCAGGTATTGTAGAATTCTTATTGCTCAATCATCCACTGGACTGCCCAATATGTGACCAGGCAGGTGAATGCCATTTGCAGGATCTGAGTTATGAACATGGCAAGGAAAGCACCCGCTATGAATTTCAGAGAAGAACTTTTAAGAAGCAGGATATCGGTCCATATATCCAATTACACATGACAAGATGTATTCTCTGTTACAGGTGTGTATTTGTGGCAGACCAGTTAACAAAGAAAAGAGAACATGGTATTCTTGACAGGGGCGATCATGCTGAAATTGCAACCATGATTGAAAAAAGCCTGGATAGCGACTTTATCGGCAATGTAATTGATGTTTGTCCGGTTGGTGCATTAACAGATAAAACATTCCGTTTCAAAAATCGTGTATGGTTCCTGAAACCCATGGATGCTCACCGCGATTGCCCGAACTGTAGCGGAAAAGTTACTTTATGGAACCGTGGCAACGAAGTGTTCAGGGTTACAGCACGCAAAGACGAATGGGGTGAAGTGGAGAGCCTGGAAAATGGCCATCCCGCCTGGATTTGCAATACCTGCCGCTTCGATAAGAAAAAGACCAGCGATTGGATAGTGGAAGGTCCCAGAAATATCAGCCGTCAGTCTGTTATTTCGCAAGGACATTATGCAGGCAAAATAGGGATGCACCGCCCAACAGAAACCTTTACGGCGGTACATGGTGGCCGTGAACCCAAACTATTGATGGATATACATAATGTTAGTGAAGTGAACCAAACCGGTATTGAGTTAAGTTCAATAGATGGCCCGGCTCACTCAACTGATTTTAATTCGAAGAAAGACTAATAGCTGAATAAATCATGACACTACTTGCTATTGACTGGATATTGCTGATTGAAAAACTGGTATTGATTGCCATCATCGTTTTTGCAAGCCTGGGTATTGCCCTATATACCACATTTGCCGAAAGAAAAGTGGCAGCAATCCTGCAGGATCGGCCGGGACCCAACAGGGCAGGGCCTTTCGGGCTATTCCAACCTTTTGCCGATGGCTTGAAACTGATCATGAAGGAAGAGATTATTCCGAATACGGCCAACCGGGGTTTGTTTATTCTTGGCCCGGGATTAGCCATGACAGCCGCTCTAATGAGCTGTGCCGTAATACCCTGGAGCAGTTCGGTGCAGCTGTTTGACAGAACAATCGAATTGCAAATCGCAGATATTAATATTGGTATTTTATATGTATTTGGCGTAGTGAGTATGGGCGTATATGGCATCATGATTGGTGGCTGGGCTTCCAATAATAAATTTTCCCTGATGGCAGCTTTGCGCGGTGCCTCACAGGCAATCAGCTATGAACTGGCAATGGGATTGTCGTTGATTGCTGTGCTGATGATTTCAGGATCGCTTAGCCTGAAAACAATTGTTGAGCAACAAATGGCACCCGGTCATTTGTGGAATGTGGCCTACCAGCCCCTGGGCTTTTTAATTTTCTTCATTTGCGCAATGGCAGAATGTAACAGAACCCCTTTTGATTTACCGGAGGCTGAAAATGAATTGAATTTTGGGTACCACCAGGAATATTCTTCCATGAAACTGGGTTTTTATCTTTTCTCCGAATACATCAATATGATTATGAGCAGTGCGATCATGGCTTCACTGTTTTTTGGAGGATTTGATATTCCATTCCTGGATGAGTCTACCCTGGCCCCCAATATTGCGGCAATACTGGGCGTACTGGCTTTATTGACCAAAGTGGCGATTTTCATTTTTATATTTATGTGGATTCGCTGGACGATCCCGCGATTCAGGTATGACCAGCTGATGAACCTTGGCTGGAAAAAATTAATTCCACTGGCATTGGTAAATATGTTGATTACCGGAGCTGTAATATTGTGGTTACAAACAAAATAGCAGAAGCGTTTAATAGACAAACATGCAGGCACTAACCAACAGATCAAAAACCGTAAGCAGAAAACCCATGACTTTTCTGGAGAGCCTTTACCTGCCCTCCATTTTTAAGGGAATGGCGATTACGTTTGGTCATATGTTTAAAAAACAACCTACTGTTCGATATCCTGAACAGAAAAGAGCATTTAGCCCGGTATTCCGGGGATTACACGTATTGAATCGCGATGAAGAGGGACGTGAAAGATGTACTGCCTGCGGTTTGTGTGCGGTTGCATGCCCTGCAGAAGCCATTACAATGGAAGGGGCTGAAAGACTTCCGGGAGAAGAAAACAAATACAGGGAAGAAAAGTATGCGGCACGCTATGAGATTAATATGCTGCGCTGTATTTTTTGCGGGCTGTGTGAAGAAGCTTGTCCGAAAGATGCCATTTACCTCAGTGAAACATTTGCCCCGGCAAATTTTTCACGCAAAGGGTTTATTTATGGAAAACCGGATTTGCTGATACCAAATCCCCTGACCGAACCCGAAGCATTTGCCCTGGCAAAAGGAAAAGGGATGCCAACAACATCCGGTTAATAATTAATGATTGTAGCCGGGCAACGGCTGCCATTGTTAACTACTAATTACTAATTCATGAACATGAGCATAACCGACATATTATTTTATTTGCTGTCTGCACTTGCTGTATTTAGTGCCATTATGGTATTGGTTAGTAAAAACCCGGTACACAGTGTATTATGGCTGATCGTGGTGTTTTTTGCCATTTCGGGGCATTATGTTTTACTGAATGCGCAATTTTTGGCGATTGTAAACCTGATTGTGTATGCCGGAGCCATCATGGTACTGTTTCTTTTTGTAATCATGCTGATGAACCTGAATGCAGAAACAGAGCCCCAAAAAAATATCTGGATGAAATTAGCAGGAGCAATATCCGGAGGCTGTTTTTTACTGATGCTTGTATCACTAACCAGGCAGGCAACGGAGCTCTACGGCAAAAAAGCAATGATGATAGATGGAAATATCGGGTTAATTAAAAACCTGGGTAAGGTATTATTCAGCGATTTTGTAATTCCGTTTGAAATAACCAGCGTGCTTTTTTTAAGCGCAATGGTGGGTGCTGTTGTTATTGGAAAAAAAGATTGATAAAAAAGAGGAAGCTGCAAGCTTCCCCTAAAAAATAAACCGCTTTTCGCCCCAGGCTTCCTGCTTTGGCCTTAAGCACTAAGAAAATAAAATGCCGATACAAAATTATATCTACCTCTGTTTGACCCTGTTCAGCATTGGTATTATTGGGGTATTGACAAGACGCAATGCCATCATTATTTTTATGTGTATTGAGTTGATGCTGAATGCAGTAAACCTGCTTTTGGTGGCTTTCTCCAAAATGCACCATGCATATGTGTTAAAATCATACCCAGACACTACGGTTGGAACGGAAGGGCAGCTGTTTGTATTTTTTATTATGGTAGTGGCTGCGGCAGAAGTAAGTGTTGGACTGGCAATTATTGTAATGATGTTTAGAAATACACATTCGGTCGATATTAATTTTCTGAACAGATTGAAAAACTAACTAAGCAAAAAGCGTAAAGCCGGATGCAGTAAGCATATAGTATGAATACACTTGTTTTTTTAGTACCAATTTTCCCACTGCTGGGGTTTCTGATTAACGGACTGGGAAGGAAATCCCTCTCAAAAACCGCCATCAGTTTGATTGGCAGCGGATCCATACTCGCCTCTTTTTTGGTGAGTATTGTATTGTTTTTTGATGTAAAAGCGAATGGCGGGTCAGTAACACAATTATTTGAATTTATTAAAACGGAGGGTTTTCATATTCCATTTGCTTTTCAGGTTGACCAGTTATCGTCTTTGTTTCTTCTGATCATTACCGGCATCGGGTTCCTGATTCATCTGTATTCTTCGGCATATATGCATGAAGAAGAACCGCAGCATTTTGGCCGGTATTTTGCCTACCTGAATTTATTTGTGTTTTCCATGCTCCTGCTGGTAATGGGAGCCAACTATGTTATCATGTTTATTGGCTGGGAGGGCGTGGGACTATGCTCTTATTTACTCATTGGCTTCTGGTTTAAAAACAATGATTACAATTATGCTGCAAGGAAGGCTTTTGTAATGAACAGAATCGGCGATCTTGGTTTTCTGCTGGCTGTATTCTGGATACTGGCCAAGCTTGGCACGGCATCTTACGCAGAAGTATTTGCAGGAGCGGGTAAATTAACGGCTTTTGATATCACAGCCATCACTTCTTTATTGTTTATTGGCGCAATGGGTAAAAGCGCCCAGATACCCTTATATACCTGGCTACCCGATGCCATGGCAGGCCCTACTCCTGTATCGGCATTGATCCATGCTGCCACCATGGTAACAGCCGGTATCTATATGATTGCACGCAGCAATATTTTGTATACCATGGCACCCGCCACACAATCCCTGATTGCAATTGTTGGCCTGGCGACAGCCATTTTTGCCGCAACCATTGCACTTAAACAAAATGATATTAAAAAAGTACTGGCTTATTCTACCGTTAGTCAGCTGGGTTATATGTTTTTAGGCCTGGGCGTAGGAGCTTATACCGGCGCTGTTTTCCATGTTATGACACATGCTTTTTTCAAAGCACTCTTATTTCTTGGCGCAGGCTCTGTTATTCATGCCATGCACCACGAACAGGATATCAGAAAAATGGGAGGATTAAAAAAATACATGCCCGTTACCCAATTAACTTTTTTACTGGCTTGCCTGGCAATTGCCGGTATTCCTCCTTTCTCCGGCTTTTTTTCGAAGGATGAAATATTGACAGCGGCTTTCGAGAAAAACCCTCTGTATTATTATATTGGGGTGGCAGGAGCTTTGATGACTGCATTTTATATGTTCCGCTTGTATACGCTTACTTTTCTGGGAAAATTCCGGGGAACTGCGGAAGCGGCACACCATCTGCATGAAAGTCCCTGGCAGATGACCGTACCATTGATTGTTCTGGCAGTTCTGTCGGTAGTGGGCGGATGGATAGGCATACCTGAAGTTTTTGCAGAAAATGCACATAGCCTGGAACATTTTCTTTCTCCCATATTCGCCGAGTCGGCAAAACTCGCCGAACACCATTCATTAAGTCATTCACAGGAATACCTGATGATGGGAGGAACAACGGCTGCCATCATCCTGGTGATTTTATTTACCATTAACAAACATAAAAATTATATCCCCCCTGTTTCAGAAACTTCCGGTTTAAGTAAGCTGCTTGAAAACAAATGGTATATCGATGAATTGTACGATACGGTTATCGCAAAGCCGGTTCAGGCATTTGCAGGGTTGCTTAAAAACGTGGTAGAGAAAACTGGTATAGATGGGCTCGTAAACGGTGTTGGCAAACTGGTTGGTTATGGATCCAGACAATTGCGCTTATTACAAAGCGGGCAGGTTGGAAACTATATTCTGATCATGGTAATGGCCATGGTGGTCTTTTTCCTGATCTGGTTCAACGATGGGTACCTGGTACACATTTTCAAGAAAATAATTTAATAGTTGCGATTAACGAAATAATATGATTCCAGTTTCTCTCATATTGATCCCATTGATTACAGGCATCATTGCTTTCTTTCTGAAGGAGGCAAAACTGGTGAGAAGCTTCGTGCTTTTATCATCATTGATTACATTGCTGTTTGCATTAGCAGCGGCCTTCTTTTCATCAGCACCTGGCCCGGCTTTGGATGTAGAATGGTTACCCAGCTTAGGGAGCCGGTTTTCTTTGATGATGGACGGTATGGGCAAAATGCTTTGTTTGTTAACAGCTGTTTCCTTTCCTGCGATATTTATTGCCATACAAAAAAACGAGTATAAAAACAGTTCTTCTTTTTATGGGTTGATGTTGCTTTCGCAGGCAGGTTTAATGGGTGTATTCCTTGCCGCCGATGCATTGCTCTTTTATTTTTTCTGGGAACTGGCGCTGATACCTGTTTATTTTCTCTGTTCCATCTGGGGAGGGGAAAAAAGGATCGCAGTCACTTTCAAATTCTTTGTCTACACTTTCTTAGGATCCCTGCTCATGCTGGCAGGCCTGTTGTACCTGTACTTTCATACAGCCGACCATTCATTTTCTTTAAACTCTTTTTACCATATCAGTTTATCGGGTAAGCAGGAAGCATTTATTTTCTGGTTATTTTTTATCGCATTCGCCATCAAAATGCCCATTTTCCCATTCCATACCTGGCAGCCGGATGCATATGAACAATCGCCCACTGCAACTACAATGGTTATGAGCGGTATCATGGTTAAGATGGGTATTTTCGCTGTTATTCGATGGCTGATCCCGGTTTTTCCGCATGCTTCCATCCAGTTTGCTCACCTGATTATTCTTTTGGCTATTACCGGAATGATTTATGCGTCACTGATTGCTTTTCGCCAGGATGATATCAAGCGGCTGGTTGCTTATTCTTCCATTGCACATATCGGATTAATCTGTGCGGCCATTTTTACACAAAGCACAATGGGTTTACAGGGTGCGATGATTCAAATGTTTAACCATGGTATTAATGTAATAGGCCTGTGGATACTAGTAGATACCATTGAACAAAAAATGGGAACAAGGAAATTGAGTGAGCTTGGCGGACTTGCCCAGAAAGCCCCGGTTATGGCAATTTTGTTTGTGGTGATGGCACTTGCCAATATTGCCCTGCCGTTAACCAACGCATTTGTAGGCGAATTCCTCATGTTTAATGGATTGTTTAGCTATCATGTGTTGTTCACCGCATTTGCAGGAATCAGCATTATTCTGGCCGCAGTGTATACTTTGCAGATGGTACAAAAAGTACTATACGGAAACACATCGGCCTTTACCGAAAAAGCTGTTGATATTACAGCTAATGTAAAATGGGTACTTATCGTGTTTGTTATAATTATTCTTGTATTGGGCGTATATCCTCAGCCAATGCTGGATCTTACAATCGACACGGTTAAATCAATAACGACCAAGAGTTAATGAATGCACTTCAGTTCTTTTACTGAGGTCTTAAGATAAGTTTTATGAATGCAATCATAGTTTCTGCTTTATTAGGTGTAGTAATGATGTTCAGCGGCATACTCACCAAAAACAAACCCACACATTCTCTTATTGCAGTGTTTGGGTTGGTGTTGCTGTTAGTAGCCAATTTGCTGAACACTTATGGCGTACTGGCTTTTCAGCCCGATACCCATGGCTTGTTCCGTTTTGAAAAATTTGGCATGTATTTTAATTCTATTGCCATTTTTGCCACATTGGTATATGTGCTGGTTAGCGGTAAAACAATTGAACAGACAGGCGTAAATGTGGCAGACTACTATGCACTGATCTTTTTTGTTCTATGCGGAGTGAGTATTTTATCAACTTTTAACAGCCTGTTGATTTTATTTCTGGGCATTGAAATCATGTCGATCCCCCTGTATATTCTTACCGGTGCCGATAAAAAAAACCTGAAAAGCAACGAAGCCTCCCTGAAATATTTTCTAATGGGGTCTTTTTCAACAGGGATACTGTTAATGGGCATCACCCTTATTTATGGAGCAACAGGCAGCTTTATCTTAGGTGTTCCCAATATGTATATACCGCCATCAACAGGCGGACTTATTGCGAAAACTTCTTTTATTGAAATAGCGGGTATTATTTTATTGTTCGTTGCAATGTGTTTCAAGGTATCTGCGGCCCCTTTTCATTTCTGGACACCGGATGTGTACGATGGCGCCCCCGGTGTATTCACTTCCTTTATGGCAACCATTATTAAAGCAGCCGGTTTTGCTGCTTTCCTGCGTTTGTTTGAAGCACAAACAGAAGTTTTGGGACCAACCTGGAAAATATTGTTATCCCTTGTAATCGTTCTCACTTTATTGATCGGAAATATTACTGCCGTATTTCAGCAGAGTGTCAAAAGAATGCTGGCTTATTCCAGTATTGCCCAGGCGGGCTTTATGCTTTTTGCCCTCTATGCCCAAAACGATTTATCAAAAGAGGGGCTCCTCTTGTATACAGCTGCTTATAGCCTGGCCACTATCGGGGTTTTCGCAGTATTGATCAAAATGAATGATTATACTTTTGATGGATTTAACGGATTGGCCAAATCACAACCCGTACTGGCATTCGTTACAACCATCTGCCTGCTGTCTCTTTCGGGTATTCCTTTAACAGCGGGATTTTTTGCCAAATATTATATGCTGGCTTCTGTAATCAAAAATGGCGGAGGCTTGTGGCTCGTTATTGTTGCGGTACTGTTTGCAGCCGTAAGCATCTATTATTATTTTCGCCTTATTCAAGCCATGTATTTCAAAGAAGGTACACCTGAAACACAGGAAATAACCGGAACCTTTAAAACAAGTCTGCTTATTTTGGGGGCTCTGATCATTCTAATCGGCGTTTACCCTTCGATCGTGCTCAATTGGTTCTATTTTTAACCGCTCCTCATATTTATAGGCATATTCGGACAGGGTTACAGAATCTCATTTATCTTTATGATTCTAAAACAATGAAGCAAAGCTAGTTGCATGACAACCCTCGATTCTCTTTCATTGGCATGGCGCACTGTAAGAAGCAATAAGCTTCGTACCGGTATTACCGTTGCCATAATTGCTTTTGGAATAATGGCCCTGATTGGAATTATTACCGCTATCGAAGCCATGAACCAAAGTTTGAAGGAAAGCTTTTCTTCCATGGGGGCCAATGCTTTTAATATCCGTTTCAAAGAATCAAGGGTTCGTTTTGGTGGGGGGAATAACGACGATTTTACCAAAAAGAAGAGAGGGTTAAAAGTAAAAAAATCTAACCTGGGAAAACCCATCCGCAAAGAAGAAGCAGAATTTTTCAAGCAACATTTTAATTTTCCCGGTGCACAGGTTAGTATTTACAGAAGAGGACCCGGTGCACAGGAAATTCATTATGCCGATAAAAAAACAAACCCGCAGATTACTTTATGGGGTGGTGATGAAAACTACCTTTCTGTAAATGGCTATACTGTAGAACTGGGCAGGAACCTGAATACCCTGGATGTGGAAAGCGGCAGAAGCGTTTGTTTACTGGGCAGCAATGTGGCAATCAAATTGTTTGGCGATAAGCCTCAAAACTGTGTTGATAAAGTTATACGGGTTGGTAGTTTGCCCTATCGGGTAGTAGGGCTTTTAAAAAGCAAGGGGTCCAGTGCCATGATGCGGCAGGACGATATGATACTTACTTCATACACCAATGTGCGGCATTTTCAAAATGCCAATCCTTCCTATCTGGTAGGTGTTATTGTTGGAAATGTGAAACAGCTGGATGTGGCTACAGATGAAGCCCAGTCTGTTTTCAGGGCTGTTCGAAAACTGGAGCCGGTAGAAGAAATCAATTTCGTAATTGAACGAAGCGACAAGTTTGCCGAGCTTTTTATAGGATTCCTGAGCAGCATTACCGGTTCTGCAGGAGCGATAGGACTAATTACACTGATTGGAGCCGCTATCGGGTTAATGAATATTATGCTGGTTGCTGTGAATGAAAGAACCAAGGAAGTAGGATTGATCAAAGCCATCGGGGGGAAAAGTAAAAATGTTCGTCAGCAGTTCCTGTTTGAAAGCATCATCATCAGTTTATTGGGTGCATTGTTTGGAATCATCCTGGGAGTGCTGGTAGGAAACCTCTTTTCAATTGTGCTTAAAACGGGCTTTGTCGTTCCCTGGATGTGGGTTATTATCGGTATTGTTATCTGTACACTTGTAGGGCTGGCGGCCGGAATCTATCCTGCCATGAAAGCCGCTAAACTGAATCCGATTAATGCCTTGAGGTACGAGTAAGGCTATTTCTTTTTACCGAATGATTTCAGCTTATCATTGATGTAGTACATGATGTCTTCCTCAGATTTGTTTTTTCGTAACCACTCGCCTGTAGGCCTTGACTGCTGCATAAACATTTGCAAGTCCTCATCCTTCAATCCTGTATACTTATTTACGAGAGAAGCAGGGTACCTGTAATTGATATAGGCTTCTTTCTCATTGGTTTCAAAAAAGACAAAAGCTTTTCTTTTATTTTTTTCATGTCTTGAATAGTGGTCAATATTCAAAGCAATTCCCGCACCAAAATTTGCCTGCGAAACAACCGGAATCGTATAATCTCCCATATCCTGTAAAAATTCCTTTCTTCTTTCAATACTGTCCAGCTGGTACCTGCTCATACCTCTTGCCGTTACCGTAACATTGCCCAAACTATGGGCCAGCGGCGACAAAAACAGCTGAAGCGTATCTGTATGCAGGTATTGGTTGGAAAAATGTACCGTATCAAAATAATAGCCAACTGCTGCAAATGAAATCACCTGGTTTTCAGCAAGTGCTATGCTGAAGCGACCGTTGCCCCCTGTCATAACAGTGGTATGCGTGGTCAGGTTCGTTACACTTGCCAATACAATGGGTTCATTGGTAGCACTGTCTTTGAGATAACCCCATACAACTGGCTTTTTTTGCGCCATCACACCCATGCTCAGCATCAGTAAAAGAAAACCTGCCAGAAACTGTTTCATATATCAGCTGTTTAGGCAAAGGTAGGTTTTCCTGCAGCCTGTAGAATGCTTTGAAAAAACACAAAAAATAACCCCGCTTTTTGCGGGGTTATTTTTTGTGTTGGTACAGCTTGTTTATTTAGGGTCAAGCGCCTTTTTAATTCTGTCGCTCACATCCTGCAAATGATATTTGCTTAATTTGTCTGTTGTGCTGCCAACTGCCGCATTTATTTCAGACTGTAAACTGCGTAACTGACCTCTCACAACCGATGTAACATCAGAATTCCTGGTATTGGGTGGAGGTGTAAATCCTCTGGGTGCCTGGCCCGCAAAACTTATTTGAAGAGCCGCAGGGTTTAATAAATCGATCAGTTTTTCTGCATATACTTTCTGGAGGTTTCTTCTGTATCCATCGATTGGTTTTTTGGAGCTCAATTCGCTCCATACCCCTTTTCTCACATCATCCATCATTTCATCTATTCCATAAGTACTGCTGCCATAACGGTTAGCGGCGGCAGCCAGCCTGAACAAACGCTGACCATCAAGCAGGTTGTTCAAAACGCTTGTTTGAATTGCCTGGATTCTTTCATTGTTATTAGGTACGGTAATCTTATTCAGTACATTTTTATCGAGTAACCAGCTGGGCGTTTCAAACAATTGCCTGTTTAAGAAAGCTACGGCTTCTTTTTGCCTGTCTTTCGGAGTTGGTTCATATACATCACCTGCCTGTTCTACTGTTTTAAATGTTTCATAGATGCCGCCTACATTAGTGGTAACATGACCCATATAACGACTGAATTGGCCCAATAACTGAGCATACATATCAGTCAGGTTCTCATAATGATCGGCTTCTTCTTTGGTCCAAACGGGCAGTTCGGGTAAAATGCGTTTAAGGTTTTTGATGCCATAATCACTTGCTTTTACGCTGTTATCACCCAAATCTTCTGTTTGTGCCCTCGGATCACCGTTGCGGCCTTCTCCGCCAAACCAAACACGGGGATTGGCAGCCAGGCGGTCAATGATCCACTTATTGTTGATTTTCTTGTCTTTTTCAACATCAGCTTCGCCGATGTATTTATAGCCCCACTCAATAGCCCATTTATCATAGTCGCCAATTCTTGGGAAGAGGCCAACTTCGGTAATATTATCTTCAGGCTGTGCTACATAATTGAAACGTGCATAATCCATGATGGAAGCAGTATGGCCATTGGCTTCAACCCAGGCTTTGTTGCGCAGGTTTTCTACCGGTGTTTTGCTGCTGCTTCCCATATTATGCCGTAGGCCTAAAGTATGACCCACTTCATGTGAGGAAACAAAGCGAATTAACTGGCCCATCAGCTCATCGTCAAATTTCATTTTTCTTGCTTTGGGGTCAACAGCAGCTGTTTGCACCATGTACCAATCGTGTACCAGTTTCATCACATTATGGTACCAGCCAATATGGCTTTCCAGGATTTCTCCGCTCCTGGGATCATGTACCTGTGGTCCATAGGCGTTTTCAATATCAGAAGCGAAATAGCGGATAACCGAATACCTGGCATCTTCCAGGCTCATATTGGGGTCGTTTGGCCATTCCTTACCAACAATCGCATTTTTGAAACCGGCTTTTTCGAAAGCTTTCTGCCAGTCGTTGATGCCGTCAATCAGGGGTTTTACCCATTGTTTGGGAGTGGCAGGGTCAATATAATAAACGATTTGTTTGGCCGGTTCAACCATTTCACCGCGATAATAACGGTCCCTGTCTTCGGGTTTGGGTTCCAGTCTCCACCTAACGGCAAAAGTCTGGGTTTCTACCTGCTGCTGTTCATCGCTGTACACAACGAATCTATCCGCAAAAAATCCCACCCTCGTATCAAATAGCCTGCGATTCATGGGAACTTTCGGCAACAATATCATCGAAGTATTCAGCTCCAGGGTAACAGCCCCGGCTGCTGAAGCAGCGGGAAGTGTGGCTCCGCCACCCTGCCCCCCAATGGTTAATCCACCGCCACCTGCCGAAGAGGAATAGGTTTTAACCGTTTTTATTTCGGTATTGATGGGATAGGTATTGATGCTTTGAATAAAAGACCTGTCTGCAGCCAGGGCACCTAAGCTGAACTGGCGTTTATCAGCCGGCTCCAGGCTTACGATCTGGTTATCGCCTTTAAAAAAGTCGGTAACTTCAAAAACATAACTCGCAGAATCCTTTCCAAATGCAGCAATTGCGAGGGCTGCGGCAATAGGATCGAGGTAGGAGTTTTTAACAGCTTTTGAAATGGCATTGGTAGAATCAGCAGTGCTTATCAGGGTAACCACCCTGATAAAAATATTGTTACTGGGTCCTTTTTCAAATTTGAGGCTTTGCTTGTTAACTTCTTCACCGCCATATTTACCGCCACCTCCGGCCACTTTACTAAAGCGGGTAACAGCAAGGATTTCGCGGCCGAGCAGGGAATCAGCTATTTCAAAATAATACTTGTCGTCAACTTTGTGAACAGTAAAAAGGCCTTTTTTGGTGATGGCCTTGTCGGTAACGATTTCTTTGTAAGGTCTCGGGTTGGTTCTGGCAGCAGCAGCACCCCCAAATGCAGCAGGTCCGCCACCCCGGGCTGATAATGTTGAATCCCTTTGCTGGGCAAAGGCAAAACTAACAGTCAATAGCGAGACAGCTAATAAACTTGTTTTCATAAGCGATAGAATTAGGTTTGAATTATTTTTAAAGATAAGGTACTCGCAGAATTCAGCTATAAATTACTAAACCTGATATTATGAATGGTGAAATTGCCCTTTTTGTCGGTGAATTTCTTGGAAATGGGTATGATTAAGCAGTATCTTACGTTCCCTTGAAAAAGCTATGGGGGGCTAAATGCCTAAATCCGCTTGGCAATTTTCAATAAAATAGTTACTTTGTAATCCCTAATTTATTTTTTGAAATAATGTTTTGCTTTTTCAAAACATTTTTCAGTAGAATTGCGGAACAATAACTTTTTTAAATCAACTGAAATTTTTAAAAAACCAAAAATCAATTGAATCATGGCTGAAACAAAACCAACTGCAAGTGCTGCTGTAAAGAGCCCATCTTCTCCACAAGTAAAGAAGAGCAGTAACTCAATTTCATGGATGGCCCCACTGGCATGTATCGTTATCGGTTACGTACTATGGCGTTTTGTATTAGGTGCTCCTGGTAACTTTACAACTCCTGATCCAAATGGTGGTTTTTGGCCACAGCACAAAGGACCTAAAGGAACATTGACAAAAATGTATGAGGGTGGTATCATTGTACCAATTCTGATCGGTTGTTTCCTTACCGTATTAACTTTTGTAATTGAAAGGTTCCTGACAGTTTCCAAAGCTGCCGGAACAGGAAGCATTGCAGAGTTCGTACGCACCGTACAGTTCCACCTTGCCAACAAAGAAGTTGACAAAGCAATTGTTGCATGCGACAAACAAAAAGGTTCTGTAGGCAATGTGATGAAAGCCGGACTGAAGAAATACAAAGAAATGATTACCAACACTGAGCTGGTAACAGAGCAGAAAGTAATGAATATTCAGAAAGAAGTAGAAGAAGCAACAGCTTTGGAGCTTCCTATGCTGGAGAAGAACCTGGTATTCTTATCAACTATCGCATCAGTAGCAACCCTGTTGGGTTTGTTGGGTACGGTAATGGGTATGATCAAATCCTTCTCTGCCCTGGGAGATGAAGGTGGTGGTGATGCTGCACGTGAATTGTCAAAAGGTATTTCTGAGGCCTTGTTTAACACGGCATTGGGTATCGGTACTTCTGCCATCGCGATCATCATGTACAACGTGTTTACTACCCGTATTGATGGGATCACTTATGGTATTGACGAATCAGGTTTCACTTTAACACAAAGCTTTGCTGCCAACTATAAATAATCTGAGATTATTTGTGGAAATGTCAAAGATTTGAATCTTATAATGTGAAATCCAAAATATTAAACAATGGGTAGAGCCAAATTACCTCGTAAAAGTACCAGCATCGACATGACGGCGATGTGCGATGTGGCTTTTCTGTTGTTGTCTTTTTTTATCTTAACAACGAAATTCAAGCCATCGGAGGCAATCGCTGTTACTATACCTAAATCAGTGGCTGCAAAAGTTGCACCATCGAAGGATATTGTTCAGGTAATTATTGACAAGGACGGTAAAGTTTTTTTGGAGATGGATGATGAGTCTGTCAAAGAAAATATTGCCAATACGCTGAATACTACCAAAAACCTGGGATTGGATGTACGAGCTTTCAAAAAAGCACCATTCTTTGGTGCGCCTTTTGCGGCCCTTAAATCATTCCTGGCACTTCCGGAAGACCAACGCAAAGGAAACCTGTTACCGGGTATCCCTGCAAAAGATTCCAGTAACAATGAGTTAACCGAATGGATGACAATGGTATTGAGTTCTTACCAGGGAAAAAAGCCTAATTTCCTTCTGAAAGGAGATAACCTGGCCAAATTCCCTGCATTTAAAAGTGTTGTAACAGCTTTTAAAAAGAACGATATCCTGAAATTTCAGATGGTTACCAGTCCGGAAGGGGTACCGGTAGGTACTGATCTGTGGAAAAAAGCACAGGCAGGTGAGAAGAGAGAAGAGTAAATCAATTGCTAATTAAAACTAAATTCTACCGACATGGCAGAAATGGATACCTCGAGTGGCGGTGGCCATAAGAAAGGCCCCGGGGTCAAAAAAGGGAAGAAGCTTTCAACCCGAGTTGACTTGACGCCCATGGTGGACCTGGGCTTCCTACTCATCACTTTTTTTATCTTCACCACAACCATGAGCCAGGCTACAGCTATGAAGCTGATCCTGCCCAAGGATGCGGACAAACCGGAAGATCAGAATAAGGCTAAACAGTCGGGCGTAATAACCATTCTTCTGGGTAAAGACAATAATGTCTTTTACTACGAAGGGGAACTGGATAATACAGCATCCAACTTCAAGTCGTCTAATTTTCATGATATCCGGGATGTGTTGATACAAAAAAAGAACAGTGTACGTGAGTTGAAGGATTTCGTGGTAATCCTGAAACCTTCAGATGAATGTACCTATAAAAATGTGGTGGATATTTTAGATGAAATGACAATCAATGTTTGTACGCGTTATGCACTGGTAGATATTACCGATGTGGAAGCGAAGCTGGTAACATTATCAGAAGCAAATGCTGCTGCAACAGCCAATAATTGATTGTCATAAATTCATCAAACGAAACTAATTTCAAAAGAATCTTATCATGGAGATAAACAAAATATTATCCGCTGATATTCTTGATATCATTTTTGACGGAAGGGATAAAGAGTATGGTGCATACGAACTCCGCAAAACTTATAACAAGCGTATCAAAATTGCCATGGCGGGCATGATCCTGATCTGTGCAACCTTTCTGGTTGGTTCTTTGGTGGCTAATTCCACCAAAAAATCCAAAACAGAACTGGTGGTAGCAGATATGTCACTGGAAAATGTGAAGGATGAAAAGAAGCCGGAACCACCACCACCACCTCCTCCTCCAAAACAAGAGCCACCCAAAGTGGAAATTACCAAATTCACTCCTCCAAAAATTGTGAAGGATGAAGAAGTAAAACCTGATGAGGAAATCAAGGAAGTGGAAAAACTGGAAGACACCAAAATTGGTACCATCAACCAGGAAGGTGCAAAAGATGAAGGTGTTGTTGCACCACCTGTTGAAAAAGGAACCGGTGTGGTAGAAGCCCCTAAAGTTGAAGAAGATTACGATAAGGTATTTACCGTAGTACAGATTGCTGCTGAGTTTCCGGGTGGCTTGCCTGCCTGGACCAAGTACCTCGAGCGTAACCTGAACAGGGATTTGCCTGTTGAAAATGGGGCACCTCCGGGAAAATACACAGTGGTTGTTTCATTCATCGTAAGTAAAACGGGAGATATCAGCGAAGTAGCTGCTGAAAACGACCCGGGCTATGGAACAAAAAACGAAGCAATCCGTGTTATTACCAAAGGGCCTAAATGGAAACCTGCGGTACAAAACGGTAGAAACGTAATCTATCGCCACAAACAAAGCATCACTTTTGTTGTATCAGAAGAATAATTTTCTGCAATAAATTTTAAAAATCCCCGCAATATTATTGCGGGGATTTTTTTTGAAAAAAAGTCAACGAGCCGGGGAAACATTTAATTGACAAAGGGTTGGAACAGTTGTCCGCCAATATTTTTTATCGATGAGTGAATCATACTATTGGTGGTATGGATTTTTTGTGTTGCTGCATCCTAGTATAAACAATTACCATGGAAAACTCAGCACTCATCACAGCAGATTTCATTGATATTTTATTTGATGGCCGCAATAAATCTTATGGTGCCTATGAACTTAGAAAAACCTATGAGCAAAGAATCAGGATTGCTATTGGCTCCATGATATTATTTTGCATTGTGCTTGTAACAGGAAACCTGTTTGCGGGCAAAGAAGCCAGAACCCTTGCCGGTATTACTGTTTCGGATGTAGTGCTGGAAAAAATTGACGAGGAGAAAAAACCTGAATTACTCCCACCCCCGCCACAGCAAGAACAGCAGGTGGAAACTTCGCGCTTTACTCCGCCCAGGATTGTGGCAGACCAGGACCTGGACGAAGATGAACAAATAAAAGAAATAGAAGAGATGGCAGATACAAGGATTGGTACCAGTAACCTGGAAGGCAATAAGGATGACGAGATAATTGCCGCACCCATTGAAAAACAGGTTAGCAATGCAACAGCTGCCGTAGGCTTGAAGGATATTGAAACCATTTTTATTACTGTTCAGCAAGCGGCAAGGTTTCCCGGAGATATTGACGGATGGAGAAAATACCTGGAGCGTAATTTGAACAGTGAGATACCCGCTGAGAATGGTGCAACCCCGGGATCTTATACCGTTACCGTTTCATTTGTAGTGGATAAAACCGGAACCATCAGTGATGTAAGGGCAGAAAACGATCCGGGATTTGGCACCAGGGCAGAAGCCATACGCGTTATTCAGAAAGGGCCGGCCTGGATTCCGGCAGAACAAAATGGCCAAAAAGTTAACTATCGCCATAAACAGAATATTACCTTTAAAGTAGCCGAGTACTAAAGTAGCGCTAAGCCCTGAGCCTATCCCATCTTTGTGCTACTTTTACAATGAATTGTATAATAATGTCTACACAGTTAAGCGGATGGGATGATACGATTGTTGCAATGGCTACAGCACCCGGTATTGGGGCCATTGGCGTAATCAGGGTTAGCGGTAAAAGAAGTTTTGAAGTACTGGATGCCATGTTTCCGTCGAAAAACCTGTTTGCGCAGGCTTCTCATACATTGGTGGTGGGTTTTTTGCAGGATCAGGAGCAGATACTTGATGAAGTGGTACTCTCTTTATTTCGGGCTCCCAGGTCCTATACCGGTGAAGACGTAATTGAGATAAGCTGCCATGGTTCGCCATTTATACAGGAAAATATCATCCGCGCAATTTGTTCCAAGGGCATCAGGTTGGCCAAGCCGGGCGAATTTACACAAAGAGCATTTCTGAATGGAAAAATGGACCTCACACAGGCAGAAGCTGTTGCAGACCTGATTGCCAGCAATACCGAAGCCAGCCGTAAAACAGCATTACATAATATGCGCGGAGGTTTTTCAAATGACCTGGGTACCCTGCGTGAAAACCTGATCCGTTTTTCGGCCATGATTGAACTCGAACTTGATTTTTCGCAGGAAGATGTGGAGTTTGCCGACCGATCAGCCCTTAATGATCTCATCAGCCAGCTAACTGTATCAACCAACCAGCTCATCAGTTCCTTTCAGTTGGGCAATGTGATCAGAAATGGCGTACAGGTAGCCATTATTGGCAAACCCAATGCGGGAAAGTCGACCCTGCTGAATACACTGTTAAACGAAAACAGGGCCATTGTTAGCGATATAGCTGGTACTACGCGCGATACGGTGGAAGAACTGCTCAATATCAAGGGCGTGTTGTTTCGTTTGATAGATACAGCCGGTATACGTGAACATACACAGGACCTGATTGAAAGCATTGGTGTGGCCAAAAGCCTGGAAAAAATGCGCGCAGCCAATGTGGTGGTATACCTGTTTGATGTAAATGAAACAGGGGAAAAGGATTTGGAGGAAGTAACTGCTAATTTCAAAAAAGAATCGATACAGTATCTCCTGGTAGGCAATAAGGCCGAGGGCGATGCTGCCCTTATCAGTAAACGTTTTGCTGCTTTCAGCGAATGCATTTTTATTGCAGCAAAATCAAACAGGAATATTGAAGAGCTGAAAGATGCGCTGGTAAGCAAAGCCATCAATGGCGATATTAATGCAGAGGCAACCATTGTTACCAATGCCCGCCATTTTGATGCGTTACAAAAATTAAGCCATGCCCTTGCCGATGTGCAAGCTGGCCTGGATGAAGCCGTACCCGGCGATTTGTTGGCCCTTGACATCAGGCAATGCCTGCATTATCTTGGAACCATCACCGGTCAGATTACGAACGAAGATCAATTGGATTTTATTTTTTCGAAGTTTTGTATCGGGAAATAGCCCATTCACGATTGATGCACGTTCTGTGCACTTCGTTCTCTTCGTAGTGTCCCCTGCGGGAGACACTACGAAAAATAAGGGGACATTGCACTTAAGCACTATATATTTTGTTTGATGTAGAGGGCTTTATCGTTCGCTTCGTCCTGCCCCCTGCGGGAGACACTCGGAAGAATAAAGTATTAATACCCGTAACTATTTCGAGACAGGTTAAAATGTATTGACTGTAACTGACCTAATTTTACATTTTATTGTCCCGCTATTAATATGAGTATTACTTTTTTCCAAAGCATACAAAACAAGATATATGAGATCAGGGGAGTAAGGGTTATGCTCGATTTTGATCTTGCTGTATTGTATGAAACAGAAACCAAAGTATTGAATCAGGCTGTGAAAAGAAATACGGACAGATTTCCCGAAGATTTTATGTTTCGCCTTACTGAAATGGAATGGCAATTGATGCGGTCACAGCTTGTGACCGCATCAGCAATCACAGAAAGCTATTCTGAGGTAAAACTCATCTCCAACCAGCATAAGCGGAATAGTTTAACTACGCCATTTGTATTTACGGAACAGGGTGTTGCGATGTTAAGCAGTGTATTGCATAGTCAGAAAGCTATTCAAATGAATATTGCCATCATGCGGGTTTTCATCGCTATCAGGAAATACCTTTTAGAACAAACAGACCTGAAAGTTCAACTGAAGGAATTGAAGGAAAGGATGGGTGAACACGATGCTCAATTGAACAGTATTTATGAAGCCATGGAAAATTTGCTTGATGAGAAACAGGCG
>JBDKLG010000069.1:0-25217 GCA_039795695.1 Bacteroidota bacterium | reverse complement strand
CTCAATGCGCCAAAAAGTCCGTGCAATAATATCAATGGCTCACCTTCCCCTTCTTCTATAAACTTAAACTTATCCTGTTGTTTGATCTCGTAGTTCATTGTTTTGTTTCTTATGCAGGCATTCATGCGATTGGTACAAATAAAAGCAAAAACAGTCAAATACAATTAAATGAATGCCGGCTTCCCGGTATAAATGCCTGTACGATAGCTAAATTACTGATTTTAAGGCAAAAACGAAGGATTGTAAGCTTGCTTTAGGTAAGAATTAATTCAGCTTTTCCGGATGTTTTCAAAAAACTGCGACAATTCCTCAAACATGCCTTTGAACCAGGGAATTATGGCTCCAAACAGGTTGATGGCTTTTGGTCCCCAGGGCCTGATAAATGCATAACAATAAGATGCCTGCATTGTTTCAGGTTTTAACCAATGCATTTTTTCGATATAAAAAATTGTGACGCTGTACATTGTTGTAAAAACTGCCGCATAGAGCAGTATGCCCGACAGTTTATTCAGCCACCCCAGCAATACCAGCTCCATTGCCGATTGGAGGAAGAGGGCTCCCAAGCGTACCAATACAATTACTCCAACCATTACCAGCAGGAAAGATAAAAAAGGCAGCCAGCCTGCTGCTATATGGGTGCTTTCTTTTAGCCAGCCTGCAACAATTGCAGACAGTTTCATTGCAGCCGCCAGTCCGATAATGATGCCCAGAAAAGAAAAGATGGCTACCACAAAACCATTGCGATAGCCTTTGATGAGGGCGAATGACATTAGGAGCAGGAAGATGATGTCGATTACCATGGTTTTATTTAAATGTTTTGGCCAACCACCCGTTCTCTACTTCGCAAGCAATTCTTTTACCGCTGCTGCAATTGCTTTTCCATCGGCTTTTCCGGCCAGTTGTTTGGAAGCTACGCCCATTACTTTTCCAAGGTCCTGCGGGCCTGATGCGCCAACAGAACTGATTATTGCCAGGATGGCTTCGTTTAATTCGGCGGCTGATAATTGTTGCGGCAGGAATTTTTCTATTACAGCAATCTCTTCCGTTTCCTTGGTTGCCAGGTCGGGGCGGTTTTGCTGCTGGTAGATCTCCAGGGAGTCTTTGCGTGATTTTACCAGTTTCTGTAAGATTTTCAGTTCTCCGTCTTCCGTAACCACACCATTGGCTCCCGGGTCGGTTTTTGCTTTGATGATTTCTGCTTTGATGGCACGCAATCCGCGTAAAAGCGCTTCATCTTTGGCTTTCATGGCATCTTTCATTTGTGCCATTACTTTCTCTTCTAAACTCATAACAGTATTTTTATTTGTTTTCTTTTAATTGTGTTTCCTTGAATTTTTTATAAAAATCTTTGGCAAATTTTTTCATGTCATCTACCAGTTCTTTTTGCTGGGTAGCCCTCAAATAAGTATCGGCCATTCCCATCATGGTCTGGTAATAGAAGTCGGCCATTTCGTCCACCATCATATCTTTGGTCCATAGGTCGATGCGCAAGGCGCTTTTATCGGCCCCGTCCCAGAAAGCCACCATCATAGATTTTGCGGGCTGCATCATATCGGCTGTACTGTCGCTGGCAGTCCATTGTATCTGCTGTGGTACTTTATTCTCATCTAAATCGATCTCAATAGAAATGGTGGATGTATGCATGATGCTTTTTTTACCTTAATAATATGCGCAAAAGTAAGTGAAGGCGGGGAAGAAATTACCAGTGGATTCATTTTTGGGTGAATTCATCCAGCAGCTGCCCTATCCGGGCAGCGGTACGATCCCAGCTAATGCCTGAAAGCATTTTTTTTCCTTCTTCTATCAGGACCGATTTCTGGATTTCATTTTTATAGAGCGAGAGCATATGCTGTGCCAGCATATCCTGATCCCGTTCGTTTATATATAAGGCGGCTTTGCCTGCAAGTTCAGGAACCAATCCTGCTTCTGCTGCAATCAGGGCTGTTTCGGTTTGAAAGGCTGCATAAATAGTTGGCGCAAATTTATCCTCAACCCCTAACTCAATAAACGCGTAGGCGGAAGCCATTAATTGTGCAAAAAATTGCTTTTTGGGTCTTTTGATAATAACCACATCTTCCCGGTATTTATACGATTGAAGCTTTTCAAGAAAGGAAGAATTTTTATGAACTGATTTGTCTGCAATCAGCAATTTCATGTTGCTTTGCTGCCATTTTTTAAAAAGTGAAAAAGCTTTTAGCAACATGATGGCATTGCTTTCATTCGCTGTTCCGCCGGCATAGAAAAAATACTCCCGCCCATCCGTATTGCCATCCTTGATGCGCTCTTTGAGTTGCCAGTCGGCGGGCTGAAATACTGTATCCGCGGGCATTTGAATTGTCAGTATTTTCCCTTTGAATGCCGGAAAGCGGTTATTTATTGCTGTTTCCTGTCCATCACCGGTTGTGATGATGGCTTCAAGGCCGTCCATTTTTTTTGAAGTAAAAAATCTTTTGGGATTTTTTAGGTCGGGAGAGAAAACCATTTGAGGTATCCGGGTGGTATGGCTTATAATCCCATTGGCCTGGATCCATAGATCCGCTTTTAAACGTTTAAGGATGGCGGGCGTTTTTACATCATACCAATAGGTTGTGGTAATTTTATTTGATGCGGGAGCTTTGACATAGTGTTCAGCAATATTATTGATCAGGCTGTATTGTGTGTTACCGGTTTTATCGGTGAGGAAAATAAATGTATGTTCCGGATGGGCCAGGGCAATCCTGCTGAAGGTTTCTTTTACAAAGAGTGCATAATCAGCAGGATGGTCTTCTTTATGAAATACAGCGGTTATGGCAATAAGCATGGCATACAAAAATACTGTTGAATGGATCAATACATCATAAAATCATCGTTTACCTTCTGTTGTTTATTTCCGCTGTTTTGCCGCCCATTTATCCATCTTAAGTTCCAGGATATTAAGGGGCAGGCTTCCGTCTTTCAGGATATTGTCGTGAAAAGCGGCAATATTGAATGATTCGCCCAATTGTTGTTCATAGCGTGTTCTGAGTTCCCTTATTTTTAAAGCGCCCGATTTATAACCCAGTGCCTGTGCGGGTATTACCATATACCGCTCTATTTCTGCGATGGCGCCTTCTTCGCTTAGCTGTTCGTTATCGAGGCTGTATTGTATGGCTTCTTCTCTTGTCATACCCTTTGCATGCATGCCTACATCTACCACCAGGCGAATGGCGCGGTGCATATCATCGCCCAGTGCGCCCATGTACTGGTAAGGATTGGTATAGAGGCCCAGTTCTTTGCCAAGGCTTTCGCAGTACAGGGCCCATCCTTCTTCAAAGGCGTTGTTGCTGCCATACCTTCTGAATTTGGGTAGTTTTTCGTTTTCCTGTTTTAAACTGATCTGGTAATGATGCCCCGGAATGGCTTCGTGCAAAAACAGGCTTTCCATTCCACTGGTAATGTTGAATGTTTTGGCATCCAGAATAGGGATGTAAAAAATACCGGGTCTTTTCCCGTCTGCACTTCCCTGGTTATATTCGGCACTGGCACTTGCTGCACGAAATGCTTCTGTTTGCCTGATTTCAAAAGCTGTTTTTGGCGTAAGGCCGAACTCTTTTTTCAGGTGCGGTTGCATGGTTTGATGTATTTTTTCAAATGCATCAAGTATTTCCTTCGGTGTTTGATAAGGTGTGAATTTTTTATCTGTTTTTAAATAAGTAAAAAAAGCTTTCAGGTCGCCGCTAAATCCTGTGGCGGCTTGAATGCTTTCCATTGCTGTTCTGATTCTCTTCACCTCCGATAATCCTATGTTATAAATTTCGTCCGGTGTTCTATCGGTGGTTGTTTGCTGCCTTACGAGGTAGCGGTAATATTTGTCGCCATCGGGTATTCCGCTGATACCTGTGGTAGTTCTGGCATTAGGGAGGTATTCATCAGACAGGAAGTCGAAAAGTTTTTTAAACGAGGGGGTTATCTGTGTATTGATGGCCAGGATATATGCTTCTGTCAGTCTTTTTTTGTCGGCTTCGCTGAAATCGGCGGGCATCACTGTTACCGGACCGTAGAACAAACTTTTAGCGGGGTCGGTTACCACCATTGCTTCCATCTGTGGAATCATTTTAAGTACCGCCGCTTTGGGTAAAACATATTTTGCAGCGATTCCTTTTTTGAAATAGGTGATTACACTATCCACATAAGCGGGAAATACAGCTACCCTTTTCAGCCAATTATCATAGTCTGTAACCGTTTTAAAAGGTTGAATCACACTGCCGCTTCCCAGCTGGCCAAATACAAGGTGGGCACTTTGGAACTGGTTTAATGGAAAGTAATTGTCGTGAAAGGCAAGCCCTTCCATATTCATTTCCATCTCCCTTTTAAATACGTCGTAACTCAATTGGTCATTGCCATTCAGGGTTTCCCTTTCAAATTTTGTAATATATACCAGGTATCGGTTATAGAATTCTTTTAATTTCAGTCGATAGCCGTCTGTAAAGTCGACATACATTTTGTCGTTGTAGCGGTTATCACCAATAAGGGTTGCTTCAAGGGGGAAGATTTGCAGTCTTTCTTCATAATATTTGTCCAGCAGGCTGGCCAGTTCGGTATTGTCACCGCCGGTTTGGTTACTGTTGCTAAGTTTGCAGGAGGCAAAAGAAAAAATGATGGCGATTACCCATATTGTTTTTTTCATAGCTATTAATTGTGTTCTTAAAGATACATTGAATCTGTTAGAATAGATTCTTCCGCATGATTACCAAACAATTCATCTGTTGGTATAAGTATAAAAACCTTTTCCTGTTTTTCTGCCCAGTTCATTTTTTTCAATTTTTTCTTTTTGCAGGGCTGATGGCTGCAAACGAAGAGGTTTACCCATTGCCTCCCAAACATGGTTACTTACACTGAAGTTGATGTCCATGCCAATCAGGTCCATCAGTTTAAAGGGGCCCATTTTAAATCCCGTTGCTTCCAGTACGGCGTCAACTGTTTCGATGGTTGCATGTCCTTCTTCCACCAGTTTCATTGCTTCCAGGTAATAGTGGCGCGCAACCCTGTTCACAATGAAACCGGGAGAATCCCTGCATACTACAGGTGTTTTGCCTAATTTTTTTGCGAGCGCTGTGATAAGCCGGATAACTGTTTCGCTGGTATTGGCTGTTTTGATTACCTCCACCAGTTTCATCACGGGGGCCGGGTTGAAAAAATGCATCCCAATCAGTGGGTTCTTTGTTTTCAGTGCTGCTTCCATGGCAGCGATAGAAATAGAGGAAGTATTACTGGCAAAAATGGTTGAGGGTGCATTCAATAAAGAGAGTTGTTCAAAGAGTGTCTTTTTTATTGCTGCATTTTCAACAATGGCTTCAATAACCAGATCAGCCACACAGTCGGTTTGAAGGGAAGTAAAGTGAATATTCCCAAGGCATTGCAGTTGTTGTTCTGCCTGTATTTTTCCTTTGGCAACCAGTAATGCAAGGTTGTTTTGAATTGCCTGTCTTCCTTGCTGAATCACCAGGGCATTTGTATCGAACAAAATGGTTGGATAGCCTGCAAAAGCCGTTAGCTGGGCAATGCCCGAGCCCATGGTTCCTGCACCGCAAACACAGATTTTTTGAATGGAATACATAGCACTGTTTTCACAAAAATAAGCTATCGGCAATCCTGCAAGGGGTCAATTTTCAGTAAAATCAATGATGAGGGGCAGTCTGAAAGGTAAGATACCTACATCTTTTCCACCTTTGCTTCATTGCGGGCTGAGGCACAAAAATGAAATCCTATTTTTACGGTATGCAAAATAGTCTTCAGCAATTGGATTTGTTTGGACTTCCCTCCGAACCTGCGGCACAACCCAAGAAAAAGGAAAAATCATTAAGACCGGTTGAATCACCCACAACTGCTGTTGAACCGATCATTGAAGCGACGCTTGTTGAAGAAGCAGCAGTACCTGTTATCAGTAAACCTGTTGTTCAAATGGAAGCAAAAATCATTGCCCGAAAAAATGAGCAGCCTAAAACACAGAGTAAAAGAGGAAGAAAGTCATTCAAGGAAATGGACAATGAAGTAGATTTAATCGAGGTTCCTGAGGATGAAGTGCTGAATCAAAAGCTTTATTATTCCATCAGCGAAGTTGCCGGCTGGTTCAGGGTAAACACTTCTCTTTTGCGTTATTGGGAAAATGAGTTTGATGTATTACAACCCAGAAAAACCAGGAAGGGGGATCGTCTGTTCAGGGTGGAAGACATCAAAAACCTGCAGCTTATTTATTTCCTGCTGCGCCAGAGAAAATTTTCCATTGATGGCGCCAAAAATTACCTCAAGCAAAACAAGCGGGGTGCCGATACCCAAATCAAACTGGTAAATTCCCTGAATAAATTCAAATCCTTTCTACTGGAATTGAAAACCAATTTACAGGCTTAATCAGCTTTTTTGATAATAATATCCCTGTTGGCTGCAGCCAGTGCTATTCCTTTTTGTTCCAATACTTCAATTATTTCAAAATTGACTGCTTCTTTCAGGCCATTGAAGCCTTCTATGGATATTTCCATGTTCGTAAAATAATCGATATAAACCAGGTGTGCTGCTTTTCCTGTATCGGCTAAATAAATAACTGTGTTTTCAATTTCTGTTTTTTGCAATACTTGTTTAATGGCCGGAATCAGGGTTCTTAACTGTTCCGCCGTCGTCTGCAAATCCAATTCCAATCTAAGTTCTGCTTTTCGTTGTGTACGAAGGGTTATATTGTCTACAATCGTATCTACCATTTGCTTATTGGGTACAGAAATATAAGTTTTATCTG
Source organism: Bacteroidota bacterium (assembly GCA_039795695.1). Taxonomy (GTDB): domain Bacteria; phylum Bacteroidota; class Bacteroidia; order Chitinophagales; family Chitinophagaceae; genus Sediminibacterium. The sequence continues at coordinate 18,472 of JBDKLG010000069.1, read as the reverse complement.
TTGTTCTGATCCGGGTACTGCGCAGGCCAATCTTTTCAATATTGCCTGTAAACGAATTCACTTTTACCAGATCGCCCGTGATAAATGGTTTATCGAAAAAAATGATAAAGGAAGCTATCAGGTTTTCCATGCTTTCCCTTGTGGCCAAGGCAATGGCGGCACCTACCAGGCTTAAGCCTGTTAATAAATTGCCTACCTGTTTGTTAAAAGAAAATTTCAATACCAGCAATATCCCAATGATGATTACAATTACTTTGAAAAAATCCTTGAAAAAAACAATCAGCTGGTTATCGGTTTGATCGGCCGTAAGATTCGCTTTTTCCTCCAGTACCAGGGCAATAAAATCAATGATCCGCAAACATAGCCAGATGAAAGTAATGACCAATACGCCGGCAGCCAGTGCATCTATCATTTGATGGAGGGTAAGATGGTAGATGGATATATTGAGCCGGGGCGGGAAATTCAGTTTGTCCAGTGCGATAATAGCTATCACTAAAACCAGGAAACGGTCCAGCGGCTGAACCACCAGGTCAAGAAAGGATTGGCGTGTACTATTTTTTGCGGCCCGGGCTACCACCAGTTTGTACAATAATTTAGCCAGGTATTTGGAAATAAGTCTTTTAAAGATCAATGCGGCAATAATGCTCATCAATACATAGCAATAACTTTCTATGGTATTGTTCAATATAACCTCTTGCAAGAATTTGTCCATACATGAAAATTACTGTATCAAATATCCCATTTGTGTAACTGTATATCTATCCCATCAAAATCGGCATAGGTAAAGCTCCTGATCCAGTCGCCCAGGTTAATATACCTGCTATTACCCGGCAATGCAAAATCGATGGGGTAATGTCTGTGTCCAAACACAAAAAAATCAACGTGCTGTTTTAACAGCATTTCTTTACAATAAATAATCAGCCATTCGTTGTTTTCGCCAAGGAAATGTTCATCGGAGCTGCCGGTTTTTTCCCGGCTTTTGCGACTGAAATAATTGGCCAGTCCTATTCCCCAACTTGGGTGCAACTGCCCGAAAAGCCATTTACAGAAAGGGTTTCGGAAGATTTTTTTGATAAACTTGTATCCCTGGTCGCCCGGGCCCAGTCCATCTCCATGTCCGATATAGAACTGCTTTCCATTCCACTCAAATGTCCGGGATTCATGATAAACGGGGATATTTAATTCTTCTTCAAAATAGCCGCTCATCCACATATCGTGGTTACCAACAAAAACGTGAATCCGGATGCCTTTATCGCTGAGTTCTGCGAGCTTTCCCAATAGCCGGGTATATCCTTTTGGAACAACTTTCCTGTATTCGAACCAGAAATCGAAAATATCTCCTACAATAAAAATCTCCGCGGCCTGTTCTTTGATGCTTTCCAGAAATGCCACTATTTTTTTCTCTCTGATTAAACTGGTTTTAGTATCAGGTGCTCCAAGGTGAAAATCGGAGAGGAAAAATATTTTTTTTCCGGGTTGTATTGACATGCTTCGGCAATTAGCTTTTGTATTTTTTAAATTCAAGCACATCTCCGCTGGCTATTTTTGGCTTACCCGCTACCGAACCATTGAACCAGTATACCCAGGCTTTTACCACCTGGTTATCCCGGTAAACATCAGCGATTTCTCTTCGGTACAATGGTGTTTCATCCGCCTCGGTATTAAGGCCCTCATAGTCGTCAAGCTGTGCCATTGCCCAGCTGAATTCATTCATATGATTAATCTGGTATAATTCGCCTAGGATAAAATTATTATCCGCTGCAGGAACAGCTGCCGGGTATTCGCCCATATCAAACAGAAGCCCTTTTATTTGTGCATTTCCAATCAGCGTAAAATATCGGCTGATATAGGCATAGGCTGGATGGTGAAAACCGCTTCTAAGTGAACCATATACAAAAAGCTGTCCGCTGGTAATTTCCATGGTAACTATGATTTATCCGTCAACCAAAAAACAAAAAACCTCTTTAGGGCCATGTACGCCTACCACCAGTGTTTTTTCAATATCGGCCGTTCTGCTTGGGCCGGTAGCCAGGCTTACCAGGGAGGGAAACTGCTGCCCGTATGTTTCCCGCAGCTGATTCAGTCCTTCATCAATATTATATACGAGTTGCCGGGTATAGGCGATACAAATATGAACGGGCGCATAAACACTTACGGTTCTTCCGCTTAGCTGCGCGCTGCTGAGTACCATGGATCCTGTTCGGGCAATGAGTTTTTCACAACCGGTAATTGATGCATCGCATCCCGGAAGGTCGTCTGTATAGTCTGTGATCAAACCGGCGCTCATCAGTTTTTCTTTCAGGCCGGTTTCCCTGGAATAAATTTTGGTCCACTTTCTTGCGGCAATCAGTGTTTGTAATTGTTCTGCCAGTTCTTTTTCATCTGCACAAAAAGAAAATTTTCCTTCAAGGCGGGTAAAGTTTTCTGCGAATTCGATTTCGAGTTCCTGTTGTGAGGGGAGGTAAACATTTTCATTTCCGGCACTTGCGGGAAAAGGAACAGGCACTGGTTTGCCCAGTGCCTGCTTAATCCTGTTTAATATGTTCTCTCTTGCTGAACTGGCCATTATCCAATGATCGGGGTTTCGTTATTATCTGTTTTCCCGGGTTCTGCAGCATACTCTCCGGCTGGTTGGCCGTTGCTTTGTTCCGGCTCTATTTCAATCAGTTTCTTTTCTTCGAAAGGTCTTTTACCAATCAGCATTTCCACATCGCTTTTATGCAGCACTTCCTTATCGAGCAGTTCTTTTGCCAGTTTTTCTACTGCTTCTTTTTTCTCCGTCAATAATTTCAGTGTTCTGCTATAGGCTTCATCAATAATTCCTCTTACTTCTTCATCAATAATTTTACCTGTTTCCTCGCTGAAAGGTTTGGTAAAAGTGTTTTCCTGAGAAGGGTCATAGAAACTTACATTACCTACTTTTTTGTTCATTCCATAAGCAGTAACCATGCTATAGGCAATTTTGGTGATCTGCTGCAGGTCGTTGGCAGCACCTGTGGAAATTTTTCCGAAGAATATTTCTTCAGCGGCCCTTCCGCCCAGCGTCATACAAATCTGGTCCATTAACTGGTCGGTATTGTAAAGGTATTGTTCTGTTGGTGTATACTGCGCATAACCCAATGCTGCCGTACCTCTTGGCACGATGGTTACTTTTAATAAAGGATATGCATGTTCGAGAAACCAGCCACAAACTGCATGTCCGGCTTCGTGGTAAGCGATAATCGATTTTTCATGGGGAGCAATGATTTTATTCTTTTTTTCCAGTCCGCCAATAACCCTGTCGATTGCATCCTGGAAATCGATCATCTCTACCGACTCTTTTCCTTTGCGTGCTGCAATCAATGCTGCTTCATTACATACATTGGCGATATCGGCACCGGCAAATCCGGGTGTTTGTTCAGCCAGTTTATGTAAATCGAGTGATTCGGATGTTTTAATCGGTAATAAGTGAACTTTAAAAATAGTTTCCCTTCCCTTAACATCCGGTTTGTCGATGGAGATTTGTCTGTCGAAACGGCCTGGTCGCAACAATGCCGTATCCAGTACATCCGGCCGGTTGGTGGCTGCCAGTATAATAATACCGGTATCTCCGCCAAATCCGTCCATTTCCACGAGTAATTGGTTCAGGGTGTTTTCTCTTTCATCATTGCTCATGATGGCATTTCTTCCGCGTGCGCGGCCAATTGCATCAATCTCATCAATAAAAATGATACAGGGGGCTTTTTCACGTGCCTGTTTAAACAGGTCGCGAACACGGCTTGCGCCCACACCTACAAACATTTCCACAAAATCACTTCCGCTCAGGCTAAAAAAAGGAACCTGTGCTTCACCTGCCATTGCTTTTGCCAGCAGGGTTTTACCTGTTCCGGGAGGGCCTACCAGCAAAGCCCCTTTGGGAATTTTACCACCCAGTGCGGTATATTTTTTGGGGTTCTTTAAAAAGTCAACAATTTCCATTACTTCCACTTTGGCTTCATCCAGTCCGGCAACATCTGCAAATGTGATATTCACTTTTGCTCCTTTATCAAATAAGGTTGCTTTTGATTTGCCAATGCTGAAGATACCGCCGGGGCCGCCCGCACCACCTTGTCCGCCCATTTTGCGCATCAGCAATACCCAGGCACCAACAATGATAAGGAGTGATAACACTGTATTCGCAACGGGTCCAAACCAGTCGCCTTCAGAAATAACCCTTGCATCCACTTCCGCAAGAGCAGGGTTGGCTTTCACCGTTTCAGCCAGACGCTCCTGAAAACTTTTGATATCATTTACTTCGAATTCAAAAATAGGAACACCTTTTACTTTTTCCTTGGTAAGTTTTATGTTATTGAATTTCCTGGTATAGAAGCTCTTGTAGATACTGTCGGGTTTAATGTAAACCCTTACTTTGTCTTTGTTTTTAACAAGGTCCAGTTTCTCCACATCACCTTTCAACAGCATATTCTGTTTGAATTCCTGTTCCCAGGTTGTGGTTGATTCGGGGGCAAACTTCATAAAATTGGCCAGAAGTAATACCACTGCGATGATTCCGTAAATCCAGTATATATTGAATTTAGGCCCTTTACGGGGGCTGTCTCCTTTTTCTTGACCTGCGGGCCTGTTAACTTTATTTTCCTGTGACATGATTGATTTCCTCTGTAATAACTACTGTTTCAATGAGTAAACGAATAACTGCTTCTTATATTTTATTTTTTTACAGATCGTGCATTTGTGATTCTGCATCGCTCCACATTTCTTCCAGCTTGTAAAATTTTCTTGCTTCCGGGTGCATTACATGAATAACAATGTTCACATAATCAATCAATACCCATTGCAAGGCTGTGCGACCCTCGTGTTTATAAGGCGATTCCCCACATTTCAGTTTTACTTCATCTTCAACCGAATCACAGATGGCTTTCACCTGCGTGGTACTGGAAGCCTGGCAAACAATAAAAAAATCAGCCGAGGCTTCAGGAATTTTTCTAAGGTCCAGACTTACGATATTTTCGGCTTTTTTATCCTGGATAGCTTTGATAATCGCTTTGAAAATCTTTGCATTACGCGTTAACCGGGTGATCGTACTTTTTTTACGCGTTTGTAAAACAGAAAGGGGTTCCAATAATCGAAGGTATTTAAGTGTTATTTGTTGAAAACCCGGCCGGTATTGTAAGGGCAGTATTTGCTGCTTTCTTAACAGGTATCCGCCCGGCTTAGTTAACTTCGTCAAAAATAGTAATTCTTTGTCACCCTCAGATGCTAAAAGTACCCTTGGAGAACCGTTTATAGAATTATCTGTTGTGGATAGTACCAACATTTATGCCATGGACAAGCTGCAGGCTAAATTGGCTGCTCCCGGCTCTGTCTATTTTGCCCATCACCAAACAGCAGGTAAGGGGCAAATGGGTAAAAACTGGGAAACCCAGGCAGGAGTTAATCTTACCATGTCTGTGATTCTTGACTGCAGTTTGCTTAATATCAGCCAGCAGTTTGCTTTAAGTGTGGTGGCGGCATTGGCCTGTTTTGATCTTTTTAGCCAATATGCCGGAGACGAAACCAGCATTAAATGGCCAAATGATCTTTATTGGCGTGACAGAAAGGCAGGGGGTATTTTGATTGAAAACCAGGTAAGGGGACATATCTGGCAGACTGCCGTGGTAGGTATCGGATTGAATTTGAATCAGACAGATTTTCCTGCATCTTTAAAAAATCCTGTTTCCTTAAAACAAATTACCGGTAAGCAGGAGAACCCGGTTCTAATGGCCAAAGAGCTGCTTGTTTTTTTACAAACCCGCTATACTGCACTGCTAAGGGGCGAATCAGTGAATCAATTGGATGAATACAACCTGCATTTGTATAAAAGAGGCGAGCAGGTTAAACTAAAATCGGGCAGTATCTTATTTCCCTGTACGATTGAAAAGGTTAATGAGGCAGGAGAGCTTGAAATCTCGGGATGGATGAAAGACCGGCTCGTTTTTGGCGAAGTAGAGTGGGTGATGACAACTTAATTTATCAACTTAATTAAAACAGTATTTGCAGTTATGGAAACAGTCAGATTAACCCAATTTTCACACGGTGGCGGATGTGGCTGTAAAATAGCACCTGCTGTTTTGGATAAAATATTATACAGTGATACGGCTTATACCAGTTTTAAAAATCTGCTGGTAGGCAATAGCAGCAAGGACGATGCCGCTGTGTATGATTTGGGAAATGGCACAGCACTGATCAGCACCACCGATTTTTTTACACCCATTGTAGATGATGCATTTGCTTTTGGCAGAATTGCCGGCGCCAATGCCATCAGCGACGTGTATGCAATGGGAGGCAGGCCCATAATGGCTATTGCGATACTTGGCTGGCCCATTGAAAAGTTACCCGTAGAAATTGCACAGCAGGTTTTAGCGGGGGCCAGGCAGATTTGTGAGGAAGCAGGCATTCCCCTGGCAGGAGGCCATAGCATTGATACACCCGAGCCAATTTTTGGCTTATCGGTTAATGGATTGGTTCCTGTTGAGCTGTTAAAACAAAACAATACGGCCAAACCCGGCGACCTTCTTTTTCTAACAAAACCATTGGGAGTAGGCATTCTTTCGCAGGCTCAGAAAAGGGGTTTGCTAAAAGAAGAACACCGTGAGCCCCTGCTCAGGCAACTGGGTACTTTAAACAGGGCCGGCGAAGCATTGGGTAAAATAAAAGGCGTGCATGCCATGACGGATGTTACCGGTTTTGGCTTATTGGGGCATTTGATAGAAATGGCGGAAGGAAGCGGACTCAGCGCAGAACTTTCCTATCAGTCCATCCCCATTCTTTCAGCTACCAAAGAATATATTGCAGAAAGGATTTCACCGGATGCTACTTTTCGCAACTGGAATGCAGTAAGCACGAAAGTTGGTTTTGGGACCGGTGTAAATGTATTGGAAGCTTTTACTGTTTTGCCTGATCCGCAAACCAATGGTGGCTTATTGATTGCAGCAGCACCGGATGCAGTAGAGGAGATTAAAAAAGTATTTACGGATTATGGATTAATGGATTTTACAAAACCGATCGGGTTTTTAAAAGAGGCCGGAGAAAAAACCATACAGGTAACAGTTTAACCCGGATGCTGCACCAAAGAACGCACAGGGAGCAGTTTATTGATGCACCATTAAGGCATCAATTTTTTTTGCCAGTGCCCGGTCTTTTTCGGTAATCGTATTGCCTGCGTCATGTGTGCAAAGCCAGATCTCGACCGTATTCCATAAATTGGCCCATTGAGGATGGTGGTTGGCTTTCTCGGCTTCCAGCGCAACCCTTGTCATAAAGGAGAAAGCTGCTGAAAAATCAGCAAATATAAATTTTCGATAGAGTGTGTTGTTCTGCTCGGTCCACATAAAAATAGTTGACGTGTTTAGAGAATCATGTTTCCTTTATTCTTAATCTGTTCATTGGTTAGTTCTGCAACCAATTGTACGCCATTCAACCCTCTTACTGCCTGTTTTATCCATTCGCATTTTTCATCGTCTACTGTATCGCCCTTCATCAGCCATAAAAAATCCATGTGTTTGAATTCGGGAAGCAGGTATTCGCCATCAAACTGGTTGTGGTATAAAAAATGCGAGAGAAAACTATTGGGTTCATTTGATTGGTACACAGAAAAATAGTAGCTCCTTTCTTTTTTTCGCAAATGAATTTCATAGTCGGCATTCATCCGGAAATTAAACCCCAACTGGTTGTTCAGCATTAAACAAAACTGGTAACTTTTTACAGGAGCTGTAATGCCCAGCAGACGGGTTTCTTCAAAGAAATCGTCATTGAGTACATCTACATTTAGTTTCAGTTTCATGGCTCCGTGGTTAGAATACAATATCAAATACTTTTTCTTCCTTGTCTCTTTTAATACGCAGCTTTACTTTGTCTCCCTTATCAAATTTACCCAATGCTTCCATATAACTGTTTACATCCACAAACTTGATATCGCCCAATTGGAGCAGCACATCACCGGCTTGCAGGCCGGTTTTCTCGGCAAGCTTACCCGGACTAACGCCATCAATCCGCATGCCGGTGCCGCTGTATCCATAATCGGGAATCACGCCCAGGCTAACTTTGAATTTTCTTGCACCACCGCCCTGGGTATCCCTTGTTTTGGTAAACACAAGTTTCGGTTGCATATTCGTTTGTTCGATTATCTGGTAAATCAGTTTTACAATATCTCTTTCTCCCTCGTAATTAATTTTATCCCAGTCGTCTGTTGCCTTATGGTAATCGCTGTGGCTGCCTGTAAAGAAAAACAGGACGGGCATGTCTTTGCGGTAAAATGCGGCATGATCGCTTGGCCCGCTTCCGGAGCTGTCAATCTTGACGGAGAAATTGTTTTTCATCGCCGCAAACATTTCTCCCCAGTAAGGAGATGTGCCATAACCGCCAATGGTTAGTTTGCGGGCTGTATCGTATCTGCCAACCATGTCCATATTGATCATATAATTTGGCGTAATCGTGGTGGTGGGATAATCCAGCCAGTGTTTACTCCCAAACAGTCCCAGTTCTTCACCGGAAAAATGCATAATGAGGTAATTGTTGTTCACAGGTGCCTGTTTCTTCAGCATTCTTGTTAACTCAATCAGTGCAGCGGTACCACTGGCATTGTCGTCTGCGCCATTGTGGATGATATGACCGGTATCCAAAGCAGTTTTATCTTCTCCATAACCCAGGTGGTCATAATGTGCACCCAGAATAACAGTATTGGCAGCATGGTTATTGATGAAACCGATAATGTTTTTTCCTGTGCGGTGGTTCTCTGAAATTTTGATATTCACATCAATATTCCATGTGGCCGAATTGTCGGAAAAATAATGCTGAATGCCTTTTTTGGTCAGGTAAATTACCGGAATACTTACTGCTTTTGAACTGTCTTTTTTGTTGAATAACACATTGTCTGTTAAAGCGGAACTGTTATAAATAAACAATGCTGTAGCGTTTTTGGCAGCAAACTGTGCTGCCATTTTCTTGATTTCCTCCTCTATGTCAAAATGCGGATTGGCTTTGTTTTCTTCCAGTAATTCTTTCAGGTCTTTGAACCAGGGCTGCCCTGCTTCGCTCAAAGCAATGGCAGAAGACCCGGATATTTTTTTACTGGCACTGAATGCAAGGGGAAAATATTCTTCGGTTAAAAGCAGGTTCCTGGCTTCTGCTTTTACAAATGACTCCGGTTCAACCTGTTTGCCATCATTAACATCAAAGGTTTGCATATACCCGTTGGTTCCTTTAGGTTCAAGCCCCATTTGTGTATATTGATCAATAATATACTGCATGGCCAGTTCTTCTCCTTTCGAGCCGGTTCTCCTGCCCTCCAGCTTATCATCGGCCAAAAATCGGATATGTGCCGTTAATTTTGCAACCATTTCAGCATTCGCTTTTTCTTCTGCCTGCCTTTTTTTCTTTTTACTCTGGCTAAATGCCAGAACCGGTACAAAAAGCAGGATTGTTACTATTTGTTTCATGGGTGTTTTTTTGTCGCAGCAAAAATAAGCTTAGCAGGTCACCCGATTGTTACAGGTTGGTAAATTCATCAGATTCTGTTCCCAATCTCGTAACTTATCCCCTTTTAATGAAGCTACCTTTGCCGCTATTCATGAGCTTTGAGTAAAACAGACCTTCATATTGCCTTAGTAGGTAATCCTAACAGCGGAAAAACCTCTCTTTTTAATGCACTTACGGGGCTTAACCAAAAAGTGGGCAATTTTCCCGGTGTTACGGTTGATAAAAAAACAGGGCATATCATGCTGGATGATGGTGCTTATGCCGAACTGATTGATTTACCGGGTACTTACAGTTTGTATCCGCGAAGGACCGATGAGTGGGTGGCATACCGTGTTTTAATGGGGGTAGACCCGGAAATGAAAGCAGATGTGGTACTCCTGGTAGCCGATGCAAGCAACCTTAAAAGAAATCTTTTGTTCTGTAGCCAGATCATTGATCTGAAGATTCCGGTAGTGATGGCACTCACAATGAATGACCTGGCTGCCAAAAAAAATATCAGGATCGATATTGAGGGGCTGCAGGCAGAATTGGGTATTCCCATTGTTGCTGTAAACCCCAGAAAAAACAAGGGACTTGCCGAATTAAAGAAAGTTTTGTCGCAGGTAGCCAAACTGGACCCCAACCTGCATTTGCGTGATTTTATGGATACCGCAAAAATGGCCCCTTATGCCGTTGCAGAAGTAAAAAAAACATTTCCGCAACTAAGTGATTATGCGGGTATTCATTACCTAATCAACCATGAACATTTTCCCCTGGATGAAGCCGTTCAGGAAAATATTGAACAAATTGAAATCGACAATAAGTTCAACCCTACCAAAACACAGGCAGAGGAAATCATGCATCGCTATACGCATATCAGGCAGATCATGCTGCAGCATGTAATTGAACCGGGGCCACTGGAAAAAAAACTGTTCTCCGATAAACTAGACAACCTCCTGTTGCATCAAACCTGGGGCTACCTCATTTTACTGGCTGTATTATTTCTCCTGTTTCAAAGTATTTTCTGGCTGGCTAAGTTTCCGATGGATGGGATTGAATGGGGCTTTAAAAATATTGCTTACTGGCTAACACATCATTTACCCGCTAACGGTTTTACGGATTTACTGGTGAACGGATTTATTGCGGGCCTGAGTGGTATCCTGGTATTTGTTCCACAAATCATGATCCTTTTCGGGTTAATTACCCTGCTGGAAGACAGCGGCTATATGGCAAGAATCAGTTTTTTAAGTGATAAGCTGATGCGGAAAGTGGGGCTGAACGGGAAGAGCGTAATGCCCATGATCAGTGGCTTTGCCTGTGCCGTACCCGCCATCATGAGCGCAAGAAATATTGAGAACAGAAAAGAGCGCCTGCTCACCATCATGGTAACACCGTTGATGAGTTGCAGTGCAAGGCTTCCCGTTTATACCATTTTGATTTCACTGGTAATTGACGATAAGTTTTACTTCGGTTTTTTAAGTTTACAGGGACTGGTAATGATGGGCCTCTATGCCATGGGAACTATCATGGCATTGATTGTAAGCTATGTAATGAAGGGCTTTATCAAAATCAAGGAAAAAAGTTTCTTTATCCTGGAACTGCCCATTTACCGTTCTCCCAGGTGGAAAAACGTGGGTATTACCATGGTAGAAAAAGCGAAGATTTTTGTTTTTGATGCGGGTAAAATCATTATGATTATCAGCTTACTGCTTTGGTTTCTCAGTTCTTTCGGGCCGGGCAGGAGCATGCAAAAAGTTGAAGAAAAGTATACCGTACTTATGCAGCAAATGCCCTTGCAGAAAGATTCTCTGCAAAAACACCTGTCTGCCGAAAAACTGCAGACTTCTTATGCAGGTATCCTGGGTAAATCTATTGAGCCTGTTATCAAGCCCCTGGGCTATGACTGGAAAATAGGCATTGCCTTAATCACTTCTTTTGCAGCAAGGGAGGTTTTCGTAGGAACCATGGCAACATTATACAGCGTGGAAGAATCCGATGATAATTCTCTGCGACAGAAAATGGCTGCTGCAGTACATCCCGATGGAAGCAAGGTTTATACCCTGCCTGCTGCATTATCCCTACTCATTTTTTATGTACTGGCAATGCAGTGCATGAGTACGATGGCTGTTGTTAAACGGGAAACCAGGAGCTGGAAATGGCCATTGATACAATTCGCATACATGACAGGCCTGGCTTACCTGATGAGTTTGCTGGTATTTCAGTTGTTTAAATAACTGTTTTGCTACCCTCATTTTCTTCCTTATCCATTATTGATGCCGATTGTGTATCCGGCATGAGTACATATACCAGGAGCGACAGAAAAATACAAATGGTGGTATACCAGTAATACCCTGCTTCGTTTCCGGCCGACTTAAACCAAAGTGCCACATATTCCGCACTTCCCCCAAAAATGGCCACACTAATTGCATAAGGGAAGCCTACACCCAATGCCCTTATTTTTGCAGGAAACAATTCGGCTTTAACTACTGCATTAATAGAAGTGTATCCGCTAACAATTATCAGGGCGCTCATCATTAATAAAAAAATCGAAACGGTATTCACAGACACTGTTAGCATGGTTAAGATGGGAATGGTAAAAACTGTTCCCAATATCCCAAACCCTACCAGCAAAGGCTTTCTTCCAACACGATCCGATAATAATCCGAATATGGGTTGCAGGAGTGCATATACGAGCAAACTGGTGAAACCAAGCTGCGTTGCCAGGTTTTTGCTGAGGTGAACGGTATTCACCAAAAACTTTTGCATATAGGTTGTATAGGTATAAAAGGCAAGGGTACCTCCCATCGTTAAGCCCATTACCGTTAATACCGCTTTGGGATGCCGCAACAACTCTTTGATGGAGCCTTTTTCCCCGGAGCTTTTTTTGCTGGCTTCTGCAAAAGCTTCCGTTTCTTCCATATTTGATCGCAGGTAAAAAGCAATCAGTGAAAGCATTGCCCCTATAAAAAAAGGGATGCGCCAGCCCCAGTCCTGCATCTGTTCGGCCGTTAATATAAATTGCTGCAACAGCATTTGAATACCCAGCGCTGCAAGCTGTCCGCCAATTAGTGTAACGTATTGAAAGCTGGAATAGAATCCCCTTCTTGTACTACCGGCCATTTCGCTCAGATAGGTTGCAGAAGTGCCATATTCACCCCCAACACTCAGTCCCTGCAGCAGGCGTGCCAACACCAACAGTATGGGTGCTGCCCTGCCAATGCTTTGATAGCCGGGGGTTATTGCTATCAGCAATGATCCAAAAGACATCAATAAAACAGACAGGGTCATCGCCCATTTTCTTCCTTTTCTGTCGGCCAGGCTTCCAAATAACCAGCCTCCCAGCGGGCGCATAAAAAAACCTACTGCAAATACGCCGGCGGTATTCAGGAGATTGGCAGTAGGGTCTTTACCCGGGAAAAAAACAGGTGCAAAATAAATAGAGAAAGCAGCGTAAGCATACCAGTCGTACCATTCAACAAGGTTACCAATAGATCCGCTGGTAATGGCTTTGAGCCGCTGAATGGTGGTTGTATGCTGTTCTGAATAGCCGGTGTTTAACATAAATACTGGATACTACTTTTTACTTGCTTAAATGTACAGTAGTATCCAGGTATCTATGCGGTTGTTGAAAAACAAAGAATAAATATTTGTATGCCTGATAATAAATAGTTTTTCATAGGACATGACTTTAGCATCGAGGATACGGGTTTATTTTTTGTTCAGACCAAGGGCATTTAAGGTAACAGGGCCGGCAATGCCGTCAACGGTAAAATGCCGATCCTGCTGAAAGGCTTTTACTGCTTTAAGTGTATTGTTTCCAAATACCCCATCGGCTTTGAGGCTAATGAGCTTGCTGTATTTCAATAATGCTTTTTGCAGGGCCAATACAGCCGATCCCATATCTCCTTTTTTAAGGTAAGTACCTGATGTGAATTTATTGGCGGGTATGGACATACTGTTTAATTCCGCTTCGATAGCGCCTGAAATTTCATTGCTTACAACCCCGTTTACGTGAAAGCCATGTTCTTTTTGAAATTGCCTGACGGTTTTTTCGGTATCGGGTCCGAATATGCCATCAACAACAATTTCATATCCCAGGTCATACAAAGATTTTTGCAAAGTGCTAACAGCCGCATTTCTGCTACCCTTTTCCAGGGTATTCTCCGGCGCAATTACCTCGCTGCCATCAATCACACCGGCATCAACAAAAGCCTTCACGGTACTGGTATTTCTGGATCGCAGCATTACTTTGCCTCCATCACTGTCATTACCCATGGCGGTATTGCCCTCCCAGGAAATAAATGATTTATACGGAGTAACCCATTCTACAAAAATGCCTGTATGGTCACATTTTCCATCCCCGCTCCAATCGAATAATACGATATCACCTTTGTGAGGTTCAGTGGTTATCCGGTCATGGGCCTTCCAGAATTGGTAAGCGCTGGGGCAGTAGCGAAATCCGTTTTCATCGTCAATTTTACCCAGGGGGTACCCTGCCTGGTCATAGACCCAGCTTACAAACATGGCACACCAGGGAACTCCGTCAAAGCCATACCATTTGCCATATTTGGTCAGATTGGAATTAGCCGGTTTTTCTCCCATACCTTTCTCGGCTGCGGCAATATCAATAATGGCTTGTCGGGACATTGCAGATTAATTTCTACAAAGCTAAGTTTACCAGCCGCCCGTACAACGGGAAAAATACCCATATTATCGGTTATTTTTCACGTAGCATATTATCTGGTGTGCTGAGCAGGTTACTTGTATGATTGTAAAAGCAGATACGGGAAATTCCCCGTATTTATTTCGAGAAATATCCCGGGATATATTCCTGAATATTCGTCATATTTGAATCTCTTTACTAAAATCCAAAACTAATTACCATGGCAAAAGAATGCAGAATCGAATTTTACTTTAAAGCAGAACTGCTTGCAAAGTTATTGAATGACAATCCCGGTGCAAAGGGTGTAATTGTTTCACAGGAAATTGTGCGCAAAACACAAAAGAATGGCAAACCTTACAACCTGGTAAATATTACCGCAAGGGTAGACGGTGTATCCAAAAAGAAATCAAGCGCCAAAACAGCCAAAGCTGTTGCAGGCACTGAAGAAGTGGATGGCTGTCCTTACCCTCCGGGATGTACAGAATAATTCTTAAAAATAAACTCATCATCAATATCAGTAATCAGTTTTGAACAGCATTATATTCATATTTAATTACATTGATATTGTAGCTCCTTTGGTTACGCTCTTCTTTTTTTTAAGGCGATTTAAAGAGCTGCCAAAGGAGCTTTTTTTTATTTTTCTGTTTGTGTTTCTGCAGTTTATCTGCAACCTCACCGCCAGTATGCTGGAGTTTCTTAAGATTACCAACTACAGCATCTACGCCACCAATATTCTGTTTTCTTTTTTAATTCTATCCTTTCTTTTTTACCGGATTTCCAACAGGCTCATAAAAAAAATGATTCCCTGGGTTGGCTTGATTTTTTTCCTCTGTGGCCTGTACTCGCTATCTCATGGCGATGGAATTTCTTCTTACGACAGTTTCCTGTCTACCCTCGGTAGCATCATCATTACTGCTTATTGCCTGAGTTTTTTTTATTGGCGGCTGGTAAAAGAAACCACCAAAACGGGTTTAACGGAAAGTTCTCTATTCTGGATCATCATAGGAATTTTTACCTATTTTACGGGAAGTTTTTTAATATTCATTTCCTATAAGTACCTTATCGTTCAGGATCCGAGTGTGGTAGGTATTCTATGGCGCTTTCATAACCTGCTGTTAACTATTTTTTGTATTTATACGATATATGGACTTACATGGAAAGACTTTCGGAAAATCTGATGCATCATTTAAGTACAAATACCCGTTTTTTAAGGTTGTCTGAAAATATCAGCATCATTCTTGGCGCTTCTATCCTGCTTTTACTGATTACCCTCTTTATTGTAATGATTGTGATGGCTTACCTGAAAAGAGATTTAAAACACCTGAGTGAAAAAAAATTAATGGAATCGGAGTTTGAGAAGCAATTGTTACAGTCGCAATTGGAAACACAGGAAGAGACCCTTAATAAATTAAGCATTGAGATACACGACAATGTTGGTCAGTTATTGAACAGCACCAAATTATTGATCGGGCTTACCCAGCGGTCCTTAGCCGAATCGCCCGAAACACTTACCCTTGCAGAGCAAACACTGGGCAAAGCCATACAGGAAATAAGGATGCTGTCGAGGTCGCTGAACAAAGAATGGTTACAGCAGTTCCAGTTTATGGAAAACCTGGAAGCGGAAGTTACCCGCATCAATGCTGCCCGAAACCTGCAGATTCATTTAATGAGGCCCGAAAACATATCCCTGAAGGCTGAGACACAGATTATCCTATTCAGGATTGTACAGGAGATTATTCAGAATGTAATCAAGCATGCCCAGGCCAAAAATATCACCATCACCATAAAAGAACATGAGCCTAATATAACGATCGATATATTTGACGATGGAATCGGGTTCAATGTTGCCAATACGAATAAAAGTATCGGCATGCTGAATATTACCCGCCGAACCCAACTGATAGGAGGAACCGTAAACTGGGAGTCGTCCCTGCAAAAGGGCACCCGGGTGCACATCCTTTTACCAATAAACCTAAACTAATATGAAAGCACCTAAGATACCCATTGGCATTGTTGATGACCATCAATTGTTTCTGAAATCACTGGGCTTGATGCTCAACAGTTTTAATGTGTACAATGTAGTACTCGAAGCTTTGCATGGCCGGGAACTACAGGAAAAAATCCGCACAACAGACACCATTCCCTCCATGCTGCTGATTGATGTGAATATGCCCATCATGAATGGACTGGAAACTGCCAGATGGTTGCAGGAACATTATCCCCAGATAAAACTCGTGGCTTTATCCATGAATGACAATGACATGGTGATTATCGACATGATTAAAGCCGGCTGTTGTGCCTACCTGCTCAAAGAAACACATCCCGACGAGCTCGAAAAAGCCTTACACGAAATTCACCACAAGGGATTCTACAATGCCGATGCCAGTAATATTAATTTCAGGAGATTATTGCAGTCGGAAAAAGAGTCGATTCAAATCAACGAAAAGGAAAAACAGTTTCTGCAATACGCCTGTTCCGACCTCACCTATAAACAAATAGCCGGACTCATGTTTTTGAGCGAAAGAACCATTGACGGCTACCGTGAAACCCTGTTTGGAAAATTAAAAGTGCAAAGCCGCGTAGGACTGGCCATGGAAGCTATTCGCAGAGGATTGGTAAGTTTATGAATTGGGTTTAACGATAATATTCCCATAAAAATTTAGAGATCTTTCTTGTCAAAACCCATGCTTCATTACGGCTATCCCAGCTCTGGTCGGTATTATTCTTTGTACAGATACAAAACAGATAGGGATTCTTTTTTGCGTTCACAAACAACACTTCATTTCTACTGGCATCCACCGCACCGCTTTTACTTGCAATGAAAACATCTGAAGGGATCTGGGATATCGCTTCCTCATCCCAGTAATTTCTCCCAAGCAGGCGCAGCATTTTTTCACTGGCAGCCGAACTGATGACTTCTTTCCTGAGAATTTTTTCCATCAGCATGGCCATTTCCCGGGGCGATGTTTGCCCCCAGCCAAATTGCTTTCTATTGCCCTCCCTTCCCGTTGTTCTGCTGTTAACCCTGGTGTTTTGCAGGCCCAGGCTATCCATCAGCTGATTGATTTGCGTTCCTGTTCCGGCAAGGGTTTGAAGCCAGAGGCTGGCGGTATTGTCGCTGGTGGTTAACATCAGCATGATTAGTTTGCTCAATTCTATTTTTTCATTGTTTTTGAAAGAACCCAGTATATCTTCTCCCTCATACAAAAGAGAATCTTTGTAAACCAGCGGCTGATGATACTGCATTTCGCCCATTTCAATTTTTCGCATGATTCCTGTGAGAATGGGTATTTTAACCATACTTGCCGTGGGAAACAGGCTATCGGCCCGGATAGCCGCTACTTTATTTCTTCTCAGGTCGTGTACATAAATACCAATTTCCCCCCTGAAGTCTTTTACCAATTCAGTCAGTGCATTTTCCAATCCCAGATCTTTTTTTTGTGCGGCCAACTGGGTAAGCAGTAAAAAAAATATTGCGATAGTAATTACCTGTTTCATTCTATCCGATTAAAATGCGAAAATATTTTGTTCAAACAAAGGTATTTAATAGTCGGATGGTTTATTTTTTAGTTTTTTTCATTGCCCATTAACTATTTTAAGTGAAATTGTGGGATAGTTGGCAAGCCGATACCGCTTAACAACCCAATGGATCTATGAATTTGAAAACCGCTTTTCTTTCAATTGTAAGCATTCTTGTCATTGGCTGTTGCCCGGTAATTACTCAATTAAGGGCATCAGACAGCCTTCCCGTTTTCCCCTCTGCAAAAAAGGGGCTATTGGACCTGCGGCAAATTGATTTATCCAAACACAATGTTCCCTTAAGCGGGGAATGGGCCATTTACTGGGGTAAGATTTTTACACCCAAAGACAGTGCAGGAAAGCCAACAGCTTATGTAGATTTTCCAAAACTATGGTCGAAAACCTATATTGATAATCTCCCTTTACCGGTTATTGGTTATGCCACTTATTCATTAACGGTATTATTACCTGCACACAACAATAAACTTGCACTGGAAATACCTGATACCTATGATGCTTACCGGCTTTTTATCAATGATGAAATGTTTGCCAATTCCGGGAACCCCGATTCGGTAAAAGAAAAAGCAGTACCCAAATGGATTGAAAAAACAGTCGAACTTACCCAAAAGACCGATACCCTGCACCTTATTTTACAGGTTGCCAATTTCTGGCATTCCAAAGGCGGGCCCTACAAAGAAATTGTCATTGGCAACAAGGAGACCCTTTTTTATGAAAAAGAAAAAAGCGATGCCTTCGACCTAACACTCACGGGTTGCCTGTTTATGGGGGGCCTGTTCTTTTTTGGCCTGTTTCTTTTTG
>JBDKLG010000068.1:0-5824 GCA_039795695.1 Bacteroidota bacterium | reverse complement strand
AAAAACCCGGATGTGCCCTTCCGTAATTCTTTTTAAATCCTCCTACTTCTATCTTGCCATATTGGGGGTGATTGAATTCTTTCCAGGGTACAAAAGCATCCTGGAAAAGCAGGTACCTGTCGAAACTGTAACTGGTATTATCAAATGGATCGCGGGTAGCTTCTTTCATGAACATCAGGTAAGGCGTCCATAATTCATTGGAATACGTATAAATACCCCGGCCTGCATAAAACCAGTCCAGCTCACCTCCATAAGCAGAATACAGGTCTTTGTAAACAACCAGGTATTTATAACCCGGCAATAACTCTTCTCCTTTTTTTCCAATCGCATCATATACCAACAGGTCCTGTGCATTGTATATATTGATATCTTCCGGCCCGCCTGGTCCGCGGAGAATCATGCCTCCTGCATTATGAAAAGATTGTGCAGCTGCAATATTGGGATGTTTCATTACAAATTCCATCACGGCCCTGTTTTCAGGAAATGAGAACGGATATTTATAAGCCCCGTTCTGTATATAATTGGGCTGCCATCCCCAGCCCCAGTCGCGGTTGGGGTCGTATTCAAATGCATACCCATCTTCATTTACACGGCCATCCCCATCGTTGTCAATTCCTTCAATCCCAAGAATTTCATAATCGCCTTTTTCATCGGGCCCCACCTGGACCATATTATGCGGGTCCCTCGGATCGATCTTGTATCGCCCATTCGGATTTTTCCTTCGCATCATGGTAATATTGCCATCTCCATCAAGATCATCATAAGCATCTTCATTAATCAACCCATCCCCATCATTGTCTACCGGCTTTAAACCTGAACGAGGTGAACTGCCCGTATTGGGTTGATGGATATAACTGTCGCGCCCATCGGGATTAATGGTGGGGATGATATAAAATACCTTGTCTTCCAGCAATTCCTGAATAAATTTGGTGTCGCCAAAAGATTCGGTGAGGTACCAGGCAGTATACATCGCAAATTCGGCGCCCTGGATTTCATTGGAATGTATATTGCCGTCAATATACATCGCAGGTTTGCGTAAAGGATCTCCCTTTTTAAAATCGGTAATGGTTAAACACCAGAGGTCGCGGCCCTGGTATGACTTTCCGATGGATTCGAATTTTGCAAGATTGGGATAAGCGGCAGCAATTTTTTTACAGATATCCCCGATTCCTGCATGGTCGTAATACTTGTTCCAGGTTACGCTCACTTTCGGATTTACGGGCGATCCGGCGGCTTTAAACATTTGTTCGGGCGTTTGTGCAGAAGCAGTTAAGCCGAGGCTTACTATGATAACAGTTAGCGCAGATAAGATAGGGCGTTTCATGGTTGTTTTTTTAAAGTGTTACTTCAACATTTTTTACACCGGCAGTAGGGCAACCTGCTTCAACAGATATTTTACCACTGCCCCTGATTAACCAGCTGAATGATACTGAGCTTCCGGCATCGAGTGAGCTGAGCAAACTGATTTTCTTACCCCCTACCACTTCCTGTTTATCTGTTTGTACAGCCACTTTCAGTTTCTTTAAAAAATAACTGCGTTCACCCAGCTTACTATGTGTTGGCAATGCCCCTTTATTGATCAGGTCCAGACTTACCCTTGTTAAACCATTCCCCAGTTTCTCTGTTTTCAGGTTGGTTATATCAATTTCAGGTTGCTGGTCTGCGAGCTTCACTAAAAAATCTGTATGTTTTTTTACAATATCTCCCACCATTTTATACGGAGGATTGATGAGAACAAATGGCTCTAATCCCCCCACTTCTACTTTTTGGTTCGGATAATCGGGGTTTTGAACCTGTTTCCATTCAATGAATGTATTGGTAATACCCTGCTGCTGTGCCCAGCGTAAATAATTGGCTGCGGGGTCGTCGAGACTAAATGCTTTTTCTTTTTTAGCCGTATCAGGCTTTGCTTTCGGAACCCACCAGCAAGGGGTACTGAAACTATAGCGGCCATAATGAAAATACCCCCAGGAAAGTATGTCACCGCCACCGGAAACTGATTTAGGAGCATCCCTGGTACCTGTGACTCTATTGTACAGATCACTCACCATGCTGTTTGCTTTTGCATCCGGTTCCAGATACCCGGCTACTATTCTTTCCCTTGCTGCCAGTGCATTGTATGCGATGGGTGTAGAAAGATTATTATTGGCGCCAAAACTTACCACGGCATATACATTGAATGCATCGTATAAAAAATCAAGCAGGGCCCTTGTTTCTTTTTCGGTAGCAGGAAAATCACCTGCACCGGGCATGAATGTGCTGTGCTTGTAAGTAAGGTTACGGTTAAATGCAATTCCCCCTTCTCCATCCTCATTGAGCAAACCGTCTTTGTCGTTATCAATTCCCTCTGTAAGCAGGAGCCATTTGCCCTTCTCACCTTTGTTTGCATCTGCTTTCACCAGCACACGTGCATCATCAGGATGTGTTTTATAATCTCCTACAGGCGATTCTACGCGCATCATTGTAATACGGCCATTTCCATCAAGGTCATCAAAACTGTCTTCATTCAGTTTACCATCACGGTCCTCATCCGTTTCGGTAGCATTCCCATTTCGCTCATATTTGAGTTTGGCAAAATACTGTTCCATGGCATCCGGACTCATATTTGGAAAAATATAGTAAGTGGTTTTTGCCAGCTTGTTTTTAATACTGTCGCTACCGCTTGCTTTCAGGAGATTTTCGGCAAAGCCAATGGCCATCTCTGTTCCCAGTAAATGGTTGCCTTCTGTTCCGCCAATTACTGCAATGGCAGGTTTGCTAGCTGTTTTGCCCGAACCAATGGTAAGCAGCCAGATATCTTTACCACCATTTGTTTTAACAAGGGATTGCAGAGAAGTTAATGAAGGATATTCCTTCGCCAGTGCATTCAGCCGCCGGTTTTGTTCGGCATTATTGCTGTATTCCTGTGCCGATGCCCCGGCAAGGAACAAGAGGCATAAGGATGCGAAAACGGATCGTCTCATGAAGCAGGTTTTAGTTTTTAAATATACTGTTTATTGGTTTATTTGCTGAGCCGTTTATTTGAACGGCAGCTTTCGAACAGCCGTGAATAATTACCGCAATATCCTCTTCCAATAAATTTCTTTATCAGTCAATAAACCATATTTTGCAGCCATGAGTGAGGCCGAAAAAACAGCTATGTTCCGCAACAGGCTGGTTAAAGTATACAAGCACCGAAGCAAACAGGCGCGCAGGCTGGGCATTTCCTGTTACCGCCTGTACGACCATGACCTCACGGAATTTCCCTTCTGCATTGAATTGTACGAGGACAAAGTATACCTCGCCGAATATTTGCGCCGTCACGGATTAAGCGATGAAGAACACAATGCCTGGCTGGATACATGTCTGGAGATTATTGCTGAAGTAACCGGCATACCCTTTTCGCAGGTTTATATGCGCCAACGAAAAAGAATGTCGCATCGGGATGGTCAATATGAGAAAATAGATACGCGGGAAGAATACATTACCGTGCTGGAGAACGGCATGAAATTCCAGGTAAACCTCTCTGATTACCTCGATACAGGCTTATTCCTCGATCACCGCATTACCAGGCAGATGGTAAAAGAAATTTCGCAGGATAAAAGGGTATTAAATTTATTCTGCTATACGGGTTCATTTTCTGTGTATGCCGCAAGCGGCGGGGCTGCTTCGGTTGTATCGGTTGACCTTTCCAAAACCTACCTGGCCTGGGCAGAAGACAATTTTTCCATCAATCTGCTTAAAAATGCAGCCCGCTATTCCTTTGTGCATGCCGATGTGAAGCAGTACCTCAAAACCCTTAGCCCCAACAGTTTTGACCTCGTGGTAATGGATCCTCCCACTTTCAGCAACAGCAAGCGAATGAAAGATTTCCTGGATATCCAGCGAGACCATGCCGAACTGATCAATGATGTTCTAGCGGCAACCGTTCAGGGAGGTATCATTTATTTTAGTACCAATTTTTCGAAATTTGTAATGGAATCAGACCGGATTCATGCAGCAGCAATCAAGGACATCACCAAAGCCACTACCCCATTTGATTTTGAGGGAAAGCTGAAAAGATGGTGTTATAAAATCACCAAATAATTAAGCTGAATCCAAACAAAATTTCACCCACCCTTATTGGATATTGAAACTGTCGATCAGGTAATCTCTTGAAACAATCGGGTTCCTGTATTGGTAATGGATGCTGTATGCACCAGCAATAGAATCTGTTACATAATAGATTTTGAGCAGGTATGATTTGCCCTTGCTTCCGCCCGTCCAGCCCTCCCAGGTGGTATCGCCCGTAAATGGAAAAACTGTGGGCTGACCCAGGTAATCATGTACGATGGACCTGGGCTGTTTGATGGGTAATTGATTCCACCTGCCGGGTACTGTTAAAGTGGCGGCTTTGGGAACCACCCAGCTAAAAAGAAAAAAATACAGTGCTCCCAGTAAGAGTACCAGTGCTACAAGCACCCAAAACAGTTTTCGCATAATGAGTAGATTTTGCCCTTAGATTCATTTTTTATCCGATTATTTAGAAAAACGCTTATTCATAATAGACAGTATCTTAACTATTGTTACCGGCTGTTATTTTTTGTCATATGCCAAAACCATAATCACGTTCAACTTTACAAATTCTTGTTTTATAGCGCTGGTACCAATGGGTTCTCCCTTTGATCTGTGCTTCCAGGTGTTCCGTGTGCTGTTTCCAGGCTTTGATGGCATCCAGGCTTTCCCAGTAAGATACGGTAATGCCAATACCATCCCTGGCCGATTCATGCCCCAAATAGCCCGGTTGCACTGCAGCGAGCTCGACCATTTTTTTGGCCATTTCATCATATCCCTCTTCAATGGATACACGTAGCGAAGTAAAAATCACCGCATAATAAGGAGGTGTGGGTGTGGGTGCAATCATATCGGTTAATTATTTGGCAGATTCTTTGGTAAATTTTTCATGTAGTGCAATGGCCTGTGGTATCAGCAGGTGCTGATCGTCGTTAAGCACAATAAAATCACATAAACGCATTTTGATCTCCGCTGAAATTTGGCGATTCATCCTGGCTATTACTTCTTCCCGGCTTATTTTATCCCTGTCCATTACCCTTTTTATGCGGATATGCCTGGGTGCAGAAACGCCGATGATATAGTCAAACCCAATGGCAGAGCCACTCTCAAAGAAAAGGGCCGCCTCTTTAATGGTATAGGGTGTATTTTGCTTTTTTGCCCAGTCTTCCGCCGCTGCAATGGTTAAAGGATGTACAAGGGCATTCAATTGTTCCAGTTTGAATGGGTCTTTGAAAACAATACCTGCCAGGTATTTCCTGTTCAGTTTTCCCTCCCGGTATGTTTGCGCACCAAAAACCGAGACCAGCGATTTTTGCAATTCAGCATCCTGCTCCATGATATCTTTTGCCGCAGCATCGGCATCAAATACAGGTATGCCAAGGGTTTTGAATATACCGGCAACCAGTGATTTACCACTGCCGATACCTCCGGTAATCCCGATTCTTAGCGCCATTGAAAAGAGGGTTTCATTTCTATCGGAAAGGTATTATTTCTATGCTTCCAATCATCAACCACTTAAAAAAACCGGATGCAGGTTGCCGTACTGCTGTCTTTCCCGGTTTTTCAGGTTACGCCTGAAAACCGCTGTACTGCTTACTGTACTTGAATTCATTTTATTCCGGGTAACAAACAGGAGAATAAATAGCCCCGTATGTTGATTTCAGCCATTTCTCTGCGAAAATCTGCGTGATCTGCGGGAAAAAGTCTTCCGCAGATCACGCAGATTTTCGCAGATAGGTATCGACTCATGATCCTTGTTTTGTCATAGATCAGGGACCGATTGAGGGGGCAT
>JBDKLG010000067.1:0-8525 GCA_039795695.1 Bacteroidota bacterium | reverse complement strand
TAAAAGGTGCAGCAGCGGTGATGATGATTTTATCAAATGGTGCAAAACTGGGCAGGCCTTCAAATCCATCGCCAAAAAAGAATTTGATACTGGGATATTTACTCCTGAAATAATATTCTTTTTGCAGGTCGTATAATTTTTTTTGCCGCTCGATTGTAAATACCCTGGCACCCATTTCGGCCAGAATGGTTGACTGGTAAACACTTCCGGTACCTACTTCCAGCACTTTATCGCCTTTTTTAACCTGCAGCAATTGCGTTTGGTAAGCAACCGTATAAGGCTGGGAAATGGTTTGTGCAGCCGCAATTTCAAAAGCCCTGTCTTCATAGGCAATTTTGTCAAAAGCAGAATCAAGAAAATAGTGTCGCGGTATGGTATTGATGGCGTTCAATACAGGTTCATCAGTGATTCCCTTTTCTTTCAGCAGGTCAACCAGTTTTTTCCGCAGTCC
This sequence comes from Bacteroidota bacterium, assembly GCA_039795695.1. Lineage (GTDB taxonomy): Bacteria > Bacteroidota > Bacteroidia > Chitinophagales > Chitinophagaceae > Sediminibacterium. Next base: position 8,074 of record JBDKLG010000067.1, on the reverse strand, counting down.
CTTGTGTTGGTATGTATCCTCGTATTTTCTCATTGCTTAACGAATATACTGCTAAGAGCGGAAGGCTGCCGGCCAAATCAGGAATGTGAAAAGAAAAAAAAGGCCCTTTAATTTTGCACATAGGGAATTTTGGCTAGGGCCAGTACCATCCCGGGCTTTGCCTGGCGAAGCAGCAGCCAAATTTTATTTGAGCTGCATATCGGCAATAATATTGTTTATTCGCTGTTCCAGCAAAGCATGGGTTGCATCAAAGGAAGCTGCATCTTTTAATTCCGTATTTACACTGAAATAGAATTTGATTTTAGGTTCGGTGCCTGATGGGCGTGCAGAAATCTTTGACCCGTCGGCAGTAATGAACTGCAATACATTGCTTTTGGGAAGTTCAATGGACCAGCTCTCACCCGTTGCGGGGTTGCTGCCTTTTTGCAGCTGGTAGTCGAGCAGGGTGGTAACCGGTGATCCTGCAATGGTAGCGGGCGGATTACTGCGGTAACCCTGCATCATATCGGCAATTTCCTTTTGTCCGTTCATGCCTTTTTTGGTAATACTGATGAGGTTTTCATAATAGAAACCGTACTTACAATACAGTTCAATCATTTTTTCAAACAGTGTTTTGCCGCGGTTTTTTTCATAAGCGGCCATTTCGCACATCAACGCAACAGCGCTTACTGCATCTTTATCGCGAATCTGGTTACCGATCATTAGCCCAAAACTTTCTTCCCCGCCAATCACATAGTTTTTCTGCCCGTCCAATTCCTTTATTTTTTCTGCGATCCACTTGAAACCGGTGAGTACATTGTAACAGGCCACATTGTTTTTTTCGGCCACCCGGTTAATCATTTCAGAAGTAACGATGGTGGTAATTACCATATCGTTGGGGCCTGCAATGCCTTTGGCCTTTCTTGCTTCCATCATATAGCTGAATGCCAGTACGGCTGTTTGATTGCCATTCATGAGCACCCATTCACCTTTGTGGTTTTTAACGCCAATGCCCACCCTGTCTGCATCCGGGTCCGTTCCCAATAATATATCTGCATCCAGTTCTTTCGCTTTCTTCAAACCAATGCTCATGGTTTCACTTTCTTCCGGATTAGGGTAGTTTACTGTTGGAAAATTTCCATCAGGTATGGCCTGTTCGTTTACGATGGTCACATTTGTAAACCCAAAGCGGCTTAATACTTCGGGAACCAACGTGATACCCGTACCATGAATAGGTGTATACACTATTTTCAAATCATGCTGCTGTTTAATTAGATCCGGATAAACACTCAGCTCTTTTACCATGTCCATATAGGCATTGTCCATTTCCTTACCCAGGATAGAAATATTGGATGCGCCACCCTCCCATTTCACTTCGTCAACACTTGTAATCGCTTCTACTTCCTTTATCACATTACCATCATGCGGCGGTACCAGCTGTCCGCCATCATTCCAATAAGCTTTGTACCCATTGTATTCCTTGGGATTGTGCGATGCCGTACAAACCACGCCAGCCTTGCATTCCAGCTTTCTGATTGCAAAACTCAATTCAGGTGTGGGTCTTAGCGATTCAAATAAAAATACTTTTATTCCATTCGCTGCAAATACACCGGCAGTGGTTTCTGCAAAGAACCTGCTGTTGTTCCGGCTATCGTGTGCAATGGCTACTTTCACTTCTTCATTGCCATAGGTTTTTTTAAGGTAATTGGCAAAACCCTGTGTAGCCATTCCAATGGTGTATTTATTGATTCTATTGGTACCAACACCCATGATACCCCTTAAACCACCTGTACCAAATTCCAGGTTGCGATAAAATGCATCCGCAAGTTCATCGGGATTTTCTTTTTGTAACTGAGCAATGCTTTCTTTGGTGGCTTTGTCGTAATTGCCATTCACCCAAACATCAATCCTTTCTTTTATTGAAGCATCCATATAGCGGCTGTTTAAATAATATAATGATTCCTACAAGTTTATGCATATTTTTCCCAATTTCAATCCAAAACCATGAAACTGTGACGAATTAGTAATGTATGTTTGACTATTGAAGAAACTACTAACCATATACCTGTTGCTCGCAGGGTTAGCCCTGGCTGCGCAAGATTCGGCTGGTTTAAGCAGATTAACCGCTACCGATGGTTTCAGGGTTCCTGCTACCAAACAACCTGCCAGGATTTATGCGGTTGCGGCAGTATCTGTGGGTTTATACGCTGGCGGCCTGGCTGTTTTGTCGAATAACTGGTATAAAAAATATCCGCAATCTTCTTTCCATTTTTTTAATGATTCTGGCGATTGGCTGCAGATGGATAAGGCCGGACATACTTATAGTGCTTATTCCATCGGCAGAATAAGTAAGGAACTATGGGCCTGGGCAGGATTGAACAGGAAACAAAGTATTTGGATTGGCGGATTAAGCGGCACCGCTTTTTTAACCGTTATTGAAATACTGGATGGATACTCAAGCGAATGGGGCTTCAGTACCGGCGATCTGGCAGCCAATCTTTGCGGCAGTGGCTTGTTTATTGCACAGGAACTTGCCTGGAATGAGCAAAGGTTTCAGCTGAAATTTTCATTTCACAAAAATGATTATGCCGATCCTTCTTTGAACCAGCGGGCCAATGAATTATTTGACAAAACCACCATGAGCAGGATGCTCAAGGATTACAATGCCCAGACATACTGGATCAGCACCAATATTCATGCTTTCTTTAAAAAATCGGGTTGGCCTTCCTGGTTAAATATTGCCGTAGGATATGGTGCCGACGGGCTGTTTGGAGGATCGCAGAATATATACAAAGACCCGCAGGGAAATATCCTTTTCAACCGGTCGGATATACCCAGGATCAGGCAATGGTACCTGGCTCCGGATATTGATTTAACCAAAATAAAAACAAAAAGCAGGTTTTTGAAAACGACTTTCTTTTTATTGAACTCTTTAAAATTTCCTGCCCCTTCGATTGGGTTTTCAAAAAAAGGGGTTGAATGGAACTGGTTGCATTTTTAATACTGCTTTATCTTAAACCAATGCGCGGCAGCTACGGCACTACATAACGAAAGCACCGGTAATTTCTCCATTATCCACTTCTACCTGAATATGCTCCTGTAAGGTAGTGGCTACGGACAATCCAACATAGTCAGGCTTCACCGGATACAGTTTGTGCATCCGCTCTACCAATACCAGGGTTCTGATACTTTTTGGGTGATAATCAAGCAGGGGTTTCAACGCATATAGCAGTGCTTTACCGCTATTGGTTACATCATCTGCAACAATTACATGCATCTGATCAAAATCAGGTTTTTCGCTTAACGCAATATCTGTAGGATTGGATTTATCCATGGTAACAGAGATTACCCGAATTGGGTTGGGAATATATTTTTTAAGCAGGGCACCTATTTTTTCAGCCACTACTGTTCCGCTGTTGCGTATTCCGATAATAACCACCGGTGCGGCATCGCCATGCAGCTCTTCAGATAGTTCCAGCGCCATTCTATGCATTTTCTGTGCTGCGGCCTCTCCGGTTAATATATAGTTTTTCTCAGCCATAATTTGAATTTGATAACCAAAAGTAAGCACAATAAAACCAACCGGCAATGAACATTACAACAAAGCAAAACTATTACCTTAGCAGCATCAATTGATTTTATGCCTTATTTACAACAAATCGGGTTTATCCTATTATGTGGTATTGCCAGCTGGCTTTTTGCTAAAAAAGCAGGGGAAATCAGGAGAAATATTCTGCTGGGCAAGGATGAAAATTTAAACGACCAACCAGCTAAAAGGTGGAAAAACCTGCTATTGCTGGCTTTGGGGCAAAAGAAAATGTTCAAGAACCCATTGGTGGCGGTGATGCACCTGGTTATTTATGCAGGGTTCATCATCATCAACCTGGAAGTACTCGAGATTGTACTGGACGGCATTTTAGGCACCCATCGCTTATTCCTGCCTCTTTTGGGAAATCTATACAATTACCTCATCAATGCATTTGAATGGCTGGCATTGGGTGTGCTGGGTTTCTGTTTGATTTTCCTTATCAGAAGAAATGTGTTGAAACTGAAAAGATTTGCCAGCAATGACCTTAACGGATGGCCCAGATCAGACGCCAATTATATACTGCTTACCGAAATCGTTTTAATGAGTCTGTTTTTAATCATGAATGCAACAGACCAGGTATTGCAGGCGAATGGACATGAGCACTATGCTACAACCGGTTCTTTTTTCGTTTCCGCAAAACTGCTTCCTTTTTTTCAGGAACTCAGTAATGGAACATTGGTAAGTATTGAAAGAACCTGCTGGTGGCTGCATATCACCGGTATTTTTGTTTTCCTGAACTACCTGCCTTATTCAAAACACCTGCACATCATTTTAGCTTTTCCCAATGCCTACTTTGCCCGCCTGGAAGCAATGGGCAAAATGCAGAATATGCCTGCGGTACAAAATGAAGTGCTGTATGCCATGCAGCCCGAAAAAGCTCCGGCAGATGCAGCGGCTCCCGCACATTTTGGTGCGAAAGATATTGCCGATTTATCCTGGAAAAATTTACTGGATGCCTACAGCTGTACAGAATGCGGGCGTTGTACCAGTGCCTGCCCGGCAAATATTACCGGCAAGAAACTAAGCCCCAGGAAAATCATGATGGCTACCCGCGACAGAATTGAAGAACTGGGTCGTAATATCAATAAAAACAAATCCTTTGTAGCCGATGGAAAAACACTGCTGCACGATTACATCACTGTAGAAGAACTGAGGGCCTGCACTACCTGTAATGCCTGTGTGGATGCTTGCCCGGTAAGCATTTCACCGCTCGACATCATCATGGAACTGAGGCGTTCCCTTATCATGGAAGACAGCAATGCACCACAGGAATGGAACAGTACTTTCAGTAATATTGAGAATAATTTTGCCCCATGGAAATTTTCTCCCGACGACAGGGACCAGTGGGCTGCAACATAGCAGTATTCTGATGGTCTAGCCTTTAAGTGCAACATGATTACATAGATTTACCGGGATCAAAATGCCCTATCGAATAATGAATTTTATCTGCCATGAAATTTTCAGCCTTCCCTTTTTCTATTACAGATTTTGCAGGTATTGAACCTGAAATCAAACAGGGCAGTTCCGGTTTTGCAGAATGGCGCAGTATTTTCAGGGATGAGGTACGCATCAGGCAGGTAGTATATTCTCCGGGCTATCTCGCAGATCACTGGTGCAAGAAAGGTCATATCATATTTTGTATGGAAGGAGCAATGGAGACGACACTGGAAGATGGCTCAAAACACTTACTCAGCAAGGGTTTGCTTTATACGGTAGGTGACGATGCCGGTGAGCACAGAACCTATAGCGAGAAAGGCTGTACACTTTTAATTGTTGATTAAATAAAGGGATGAAAGACCATCCTGTACAATTGCAGCAGTGCTGTTAAGACAAAGATTATCCCCATTATTTTATTCAGGGTTTTATTGCTGGTTTTCATTTTGTTTACCAGCCAGTTTCCGCCATGTATGTACACGGCCAATCCCCCAAGGGTTCCACAACCTGCACCAAGGGTAAATGCATTGAAGGAAGTATCATTGGTATGCAATGCCCCGGCCTGTACCAGTGTAGATGACCACAGAAACCAGAAAGGAATCTGAACAGGGTTTAAAGCACTCATCATCAATCCAAGTAAGAACCGATTGAGTTGGTTATTCAGCAGCAGGGCTTTCTTATCGCTTTCCTGCTTTTTTGCTGCAACAAAAGCCAGTACACCCAATACAAGAAATAGCAGCACCGTTATCCAACCCAATGCCAGAAACCATTTTCGATGCTGTATTACCCAATCCATCCCCGTAAGGGCAAAACGCAGGTAAATCATTTCTACAATGGCTACCCCAATGGCAAACTGCCAGGCTTTTCCGGCATTTTCCTGCAGGCAAACCTGTGTAGCGGTAAAGCTCATATTGCCCAGGGGCAGTTGCCCCAGAAAACTTACCAAAAAGCCAAGAAAAATGATGTACAGCATAGCGGAATTGAAAATACGAATAAATGGGTTTGAGGGCCGGTAATAACCTGTTCAGCAATACCGGTGCCTTGCTTGAATAGTTTGTTTCCACACTTATTTCGGAGGCAATTTTGCCTATTTTCGTATAAAGTTTCTATATGCAAGTGAATACCATGTCAGCTATGATGGCCCGGGGCGAAAGCCCTGAAATCCTTTTCTGGGTGGGCTGTGCGGGGAGTTTTGACCAGCGGGCGCAGAAAATAACCAGGGCATTTGCATCTATCCTGGATAAAATTGGTATGCACTATGCCATTTTGGGCAAGGAAGAAGCCTGTACAGGTGATCCTGCCAGAAGGGCCGGAAATGAATTTTTATTTCAAATGATGGCTTATCAGAATATCCAGGTACTCAATGGCTATGGCATCAAAAAAATTGTTACTACCTGTCCGCATTGTTTCAACACCCTTAAAAACGAATATCCCGAACTTGGGGGCAATTACGAAGTAATTCACCATACCACACTATTGCAGGAGCTGATTGATACAGGCAAAATAAAACTGCAGGAAGGCGGATCTTTCAAAGGCAAGAAAATAACTTACCACGATAGCTGTTATCTTGGCAGATCGAATAATATTTATGAAGCACCCCGCAAAGTACTGGAGGCACTGGATCTATCACTTGTTGAAATGAAACGGTGCAAAAGCAATGGTCTTTGTTGCGGTGCGGGTGGTGCCCAAATGTTCAAAGAAGATGAACCCGGAAAACAGCGAATCAATATTGAAAGAGCAGAAGAAGCATTGGCAACGGGTTCAGCATTGATTGCTTCTGCCTGCCCTTTCTGCAACACCATGATGACCGATGGCATAAAGAACAAGGAAAAAGAAAACGAAGTGGCTGTTCTCGATATTGCTGAAATGGTTGCTGCATCGATGGTTTAGGCATTTTTGACTAAAAAAATTTTACCATGAATTTTGAATACCAACACCTGATTCCTGCCAACTTCCACCCTGCTTCCAGGGTTTGGATTTACCAGAGCAGCAGGCTGTTTTTTATGAGTGAGGCTTTGGAAATAGAGGAAATATTGAATGAGTTTATTGCTAACTGGAAGAGCCACGGCGCAGCAGTAAAAGGATATGGCAATTTGTTATTCGGGCAATTCGTTGTGCTGATGGCAGATGAAACGGCTGCAACGGTAGGCGGTTGCAGTACAGACAGTTCCGTTCACATGATACAGGATATTGAAAGGAGGTTTAAAGTGGATATGTTTAACCGGCAAAACCTTGCTTTTGTACTCAGCGAAAAAGTTCAAACCATTCCCATGGCCCAATTGAATGATGCCCTTGAAAATGGTTTCATCAATGGGGATACTGTTTATTTTAATAATCTTGTTGCAGACAAACAATCTCTTCTTACGCAGTGGATGATACCCGCCAAGGATAGCTGGTTAAAAACCAGGCTAAATCTCCCTGCTGCTTCAAAATAGTCAGATGGAATTTGAACGTCTTACCCCAATGCTATGGACGAATGATGTAAAAGCTTCAATCGATTTCTATACTAAACTTCTGGGTTTTACCCTGGATGAATACAATGAGGAATGGGAATGGTGTCACTTACACAAAGGACCCGTAAACCTTATGTTTGCCAAACCCAATGAACATAGCGCCTATGAGGGAGCTCCAAATTTTACGGGTAGTTTTTATTTTTATGTAACAGCGCTTGATGCTTTATGGGCCGAACTATCTGCCAGGGTAACCATCAGTTACCCAATTGCAAATTTTTCTCACCATATGCGCGAGTTTGCCATACTGGACAATAACGGGTATCTACTCCAGTTTGGAAGGGAATTAAAAGAGGGTGAAATGATTGATGAAGCCTAATATTATTGATTCCTGAAATAGTACCCTACTAAGCCGGCAGGCAAGGTTTTTTCTTCTGCGTAGTGTCTCCCGAAGGGGACACTACGCTTAGAATGGCAATTTCCCAGGTTAAACAAAGCTCCATAAGCATCGCTACAAGCTTTTTTCTTCTGCGTAGTGTCTCCCGAAGGGGACACTACGCTTAGAATGGCAATTCTCTACGTTAAACAAAGCTCCATAAGCATCGCTATAAGCTTTTTTCTT
>JBDKLG010000066.1:0-3782 GCA_039795695.1 Bacteroidota bacterium | reverse complement strand
AATTGAGGCAGATTGAGAAAGCATATTATGTTACCGTTAAAGAAGTAGTAAAATAGTTATCATTGTTGCCATCAATTCGTAGAAGAATTTGGGATCGATTTATTTAACTTTCCCCTTAATCTGCGGTTAAAATGAACATGCATGGGCAGTATCCGTAAACAAACCATTATTTCCAGCTTACTCGTTTACATTGGTTTCTTTATAGGATTCATTAATAATTATTTTTATACGGCACAGGTTCCATTTGGTTTCTATGCTTCGGGACAGATTTTTTTACCGGAACAATATGCCCTCACCAGGATATTCTTCGATTTTGCCCAGATTATGATAGCGTTTGGTACGATGGGGGTAATTCCGGTGATTTATAAATTTTACCCGTATTATAAAGACAATCTCAAAGAGGATAAAATTGATTTAATGACATGGGGTCTTGTCATTTCCCTGCTTGGTTTTATACTGGTTATGCTGGGAGGCATTTTTCTGGAACCCTTGATGATAAAGAAGTTCACGGCAAGATCTGGTTTGGTGCTAGACTATTATTTCTGGATATTCCCTTTTGCTGCAGGCTTGTTATTGTTTTCTGTCATTGAGAGTTATTGCTGGGCTATTCAACAGTCGGTACTGTCCAATTTCTTACGGGAAACAGGTATGCGCATACTGGCCAGTATACTTATCTGTCTATTCTTTTTCAGGGTTATTTCCTTTCAGCTATTCATGTATCTGTTTGCGTTTCAGTACCTGGTTATTTTTCTGATTCTACTGGTTTATTTATACCGAACAGGGCAATTGCATTTTACTTTTTCTGTTAGCAGGGTTACCAGAAAATTTTGGAAAAAAATGCTCACCATGCAGGTAATCATTTTTGGCGGAACCTGTATATCGGCTGTTGCTGCCACCATCGACAGTTTGATTATTGCCAGTTTACAGGGATTGTCGACTGCCGGTGTATTTGTATTTGCGCAATATGCCGCCAACCTGATACAGATTCCTACGAGAAGCATCCAGGCCATTTCGGCAAGTGTGTTATCAAGGGCATGGAAGGAAAAAAATTATCCGGAGATTAACCGTATTTACCAGCGTTCCAGTATTAATCTTTTATTGCTTTCCACTTTTATTTTCGGAAATATGTGGCTGAACATTATGCCTGCCATGCAACTGATCAAAATACAGGAAGCTTATGCAGCGGGCATGGGGGTGGTATTTATTTTGGGACTCGTAAGAATTATTGATGCCGGTACAGGCCTCAATGCGATGGTCATCAACACTTCCACCTTCTGGCGTTTTGATTTTTACAGCGGGGTAGTACTGTTAACATTTCGCCTGCCGCTCACTTATATCCTTATTAAAAAATATGGCATCATCGGTTCGGCTTTTGCAGAATTAATTGCTTATACTGCTTACAATTATGTGCGCTTTGAATTTCTCAGGAGGAAATTCAATATGCAGCCCTTTAACAGGAAAACCCTGTATGCACTGGCACTTTCTGTAGCCTGTTATTTTGCCTGTTATTTTGTGTTCAAAAATGTAGAAGGGTGGACAGGATTGGTTCTTCGTGGGTTTACATTTTCCGGATTGATGATTGGCGGTATCTTCTACTGGAAGTTGACACCGGATGCCGGGCAGCTCTATGTCAATCTTATGAAAAGAATCAGCAAATAGAACATCCTAACCGATTTTTTCAGTTCAGGCAAGAAGAAAGTAACTTATGAACACTCATTTCATCACTCTTCCCCCACCCCGGAATTTTGGCTGCCAGTATTTTTCATTCAGGTCAGTGATCATTACACCACCACTGGTGGAAGCATGCACGAATTTGTTATTGATGAGGTAAATGCCTACATGTGTAATATCTTTCCCGCTTGTATTAAAAAAAACCAGGTCCCCTTCTCTTAAGTCTTCCGCATCAATTTTTTCACAGGCAAGAAACTGTTCCTGAGAAGTTCTTGGCAATGCTATCTGGTAAACATCTCTCATCAGAATCTGGGTAAAAGCAGAACAATCAATGCAGTTATCCGTACTCCCGCCCATGCAATATTTGGTCCCCCACCATTTGTCAATTACCTGTAACAAAGGAATATTTGTAAGTTTTTCAACCGTTGCGTCAGTTGCAATGGCATATTTTAATTGAAGCATGCTGGCATTTTCCGGCCCGATTCCCATCGCTTTAAAGGGCTCAGCTGTTTGGGTATCCCCTTTTTTAACAGAACTGCTATTGTCAGTTGAAAGGCTTGATTTTGCCGGTTTTACGGGGTTTTCGTTGAATCCCCCGGGGCTAACTTCAATACCATTCATAAACGTCCTGGTACCCGAATAGGCAGGCTTTTTTGCAGTGGAGGCAGTTGTGTTAGCGCCAGACAGTCCCCGCAGGCTTTTGCAACCGGTGAGCCCCAGCAAATAGAGGGTTGGTATGAGTAAATAGGCTTTTTTCATACAGCTAAAAGCAATTTAAGACTCCCTTTTCTACCTTAAAAGCCCTAGGGATAACTTTTAGCATATTTATCCGGGTAAGCCTGGAATGTGGATAAGTGCATAGCTGGCAAATTGCAAGTTTATCGCAATTGAATGCTTGTTTGCGTTAAAACCGGATGAGTTCCTTGTATTCGAATCTTGTAATCTTTTATTCAGGTGCATAAATTGGCACAATAATCGGCTGCGTTTAATTAATTGAACTTGTTATTTAATTACCCCGGATAATCACAAAGTTGATAACGATATTATCTGATACTGTGCTGCCGCTTTTATTAAAAACTGAAATAGAGAAAGTACCATCCTGAACTGAATCGACTGATAAAATATACCTTCCTGTTCCCCCACCCGAGGAAATCGCCAGCATTGGAACATCTTTTAATTTTACCGCTGAATTGTTTACCGTGAAGGTTGCAGAACTCAGCCATCCCAGTGAAGAGCTATGTGTTGTTATCTGTCCTGATAAGCCATTAATGGTAACTGCTGATGTTTTGCTGCCTGTTTGTGTAACTGAGCTACCCCCACTTGAATAACCAATACCATTTGCAGATGAGGATGCCGAAGCATAGAGTCCGTTTGTGGCTGTTACTGTTCCGGTAACCGAAGCATTTCCTGCAACGGACAAATTGGTAAGGTTACCCACTGAAGTGATATTAGGTTGAGCTGCAGTTGTAATGGTAGCGGCTACAGAACTGGCTGATACGGATCCGCTAACGGTTAATCCTGTTAAAGTACCCACAGAACTGATGGCAGGTTGTGAAGCTGCGGTAACGGTAGATGCAGAACCAGTGATACTACCGTTAATTGGGGCTGTAACGGTTAATCCTGTTAAAGTACCCACAGAACTGATGGCAGGTTGTGAAGCTGCTGTTACGGTAGATGCAGAGCCAGTAACACTACCATTAATTGGGGCCGTAACCGTTAACCCTGTTAAAGTACCCACAGAACTGATGGCAGGTTGTGAAGCTGCGGTAACGGTAGATGCGGTACCAGTGATACTACCATTAATTGGGGCTGTAACCGTTAGCCCTGTTAGGGTTCCCAAGGAAGTTAATGATGAACTTTTAACATTTACTGCCAGAGTTGTACCAGTAAGTGCATCTGCGGATGGAGTGCCGGATAGTACAGCAGCAGTTACATAGGCCGTTGTTGCGATTTGCGTATTGTTGGTACCTGCTAAAGCAGTTGGGGCTGTTGGAATGCCGGTTAGCGATGGGGAACTTAAAGGTGCCCTGCTACTTAACATGGAACTGGTATCGGATATTTTCAGGTGGTTGGCGATCATTGAAGCGGTATCAGCATATTTTACGAATAAC
>JBDKLG010000065.1:0-3610 GCA_039795695.1 Bacteroidota bacterium | reverse complement strand
TATTATATGACTTTGGTCATATTCCCGCTTGAGTTAAATCATATCCGGGTTTGATGGTGGTCATATTTATTGCGGCTATTGCTGGGTTCCTTTGTGTTGTGTAATCATTGAATTTCTCATTTAAATCTTTTTTTATGAAACTGTTTAATAGCAAAAATTTTCTGGCATTCATGCTCCTCTTAAGTGGCTTTGGCTATGTTGTGAGCTGCACACATGAAGACGTAGTAGCCCCTGCTGCTGCATCTACTGCTGTAGTAATCAAACGTGGTACCAATGTTCACCTGCCCGGAAATATGACTACCGGTAATACAAGTGAATGGAAGCTGGACAAAGTACACTCAAGTGTTCTTTGGTCTGGCAATTATATTGGTGCAGCAGGTTTGCTAACCGGACGTTTCAATCAGTTTGGCATGCACAATGTGGTAGATGCCGAAATGCTGAATTATGTAACCACCGGGCAACCCCTGAAAGACAGTTCATGGGCTTTCTATGAAAGCGAGCCTACCAAAAGCTATTTCAGCGGCTATGTGCAAATCAACACTTCCAATACCGGAGAACCCGGAAGAGATGCCGGATGCAATATTGCCACTACCGGAACTACTGCCATCGTTACCGGAACCCAGAACCTTACCATAACAAATCTGGCAAAAATTAAAACAACCAAAATTGAGTTCGATCCTTTAACCGCAGACTACCTCGTTACTTTTCAATTAACCTGGCAGGGTAAACTGGCGGCACCTCTTACTCAAACACTGGTAGGTCGCCTCAAATACATTGCAAAATCTACTATTGGAGCCGGAACCACTTCTACCTATGATGTATTTGGTTTGCAATTTACTTTCCAGTTTAACTGCAGAGATTTTGGCGTGGTAAGTACCAGTATTTCTGATAAGATTGATATCCAGTGTAACATGAATTTCAATAATAAATAATCACCCTTAAAAGCACCATCATGAAACGATTATTAATCTATACAGGGATATTATTTGTTATGGTACTGGGCCTTAGCGGTTGTTACCGTGATGTAATTTATCCCGTTGCTGCTGTAGACCCGGACGGTCCGCCACAGCCGGTAAGTTTTAAAACAGACCTGGCACCAATTTTTAATGCCAAATGCGCAGTAGCCGGCTGCCATGTTTCCGGCTCTCACAAACCCTTTTTGGCTACCGATATTTCTTTCCAGCAAATTACCGCCGGTGGTTTTACCAATACGGTAATTCCAAAAGAAAGTATTCTATACAAAATGATCAATGGAGAAATGAGAACCTATATTCCTTCTGCGGTTGACAGACAAATGGTTTACGACTGGATCAGAAACGGCACACCGAATAATTAAGTGACACTAAAAAACTAATCAAATGAAAAGCAATCTATATAAAGCTGCAATGAGGTTGGTAACAGGTGGGTTGTTTACCGCCTGTATGCTGATGCTTAATAGTCCGGGCTTCGCCCAAAGCGATAGCACTGCCCCTTCTGTTACACAGGCCAGGCCAAAAGTAAAACCGGTAAAAAACACTTTCAACAGCGTCTGGATCATCGATAACCAAACGGTGATGGTGCCCGTAAAAGGTACTTTCGAGATGGATATCCAGCACCGTTTTGGCGTATTAACCAAGGGCTACAAGGATTTTTGGGGCTTGTTTGCTCCCTCTAATATCCGCCTGGGTGTTAGTTATTCCCCTTACAAAAACCTGTACCTGGGTATTGGTATTACCAAAGAAAAACTGTTATGGGATGCGAGTGCCAAATATGCTTTCTTTACCCAAACACCCGGCAAATACCCCGTAAGCGTAACCTATTACGGTAACCTGGCTTATGATACCCGGGAGGATGCAGACGGCAGCATTTTCAAATACCAAACAGAAAGAATGTCTTTCTTTAATCAATTGATCATTGCAAGAAAAATTAGCGACAAACTATCCATACAGATAGCCCCTAGCATCTCTCACCAGAATTCTGTTCCGGGTTATTATACCAAAAACGACAGCACAGGGAAGGAAACATTTAAAAACATGGAGTTCAATCATTTTGCAATCGCTGTTTCTGCCCGCTATAAAATTACCAATGGAACTGCCATCATGTTCAATTATGACCAGCCCATTACCAAACACAATACCAATAATCCCAATCCTAATTTTTCAGTTGGGTTTGAATTCGGAACAAGCGGTCACAGTTTCCAGTTATTCATGACTAATTTTTACAACCTGAACCCGCAGCAGAACAACCTGTATAACAACAACAATCCATTTAAGTACACCAACAGTGTTACAGGCAAGGAAGTGCCCGGAGGACAGTTTTTGATAGGATTCAATATTACCCGTTTATGGAACTGATGAGTTGAACAATTGCACCGGCCCGTTACCGTGCAATATTCCAGATCCTTTAATGACTAATTTATTAAAGGATCTTTTTTTTAAAGGGATAAATTTTTACGATGACCTGTTAGCCAACTATTTAAACCGGAAACCATGAAACCCTTTACCGCATTCAGTTATATTGTTTTGCCGGGTATTTTATTTACCCTATTCCTTTTTTACTCAGCCTGCCAACCAAAAAACAACCTGCAGGATAATGCTGCTGCAAAAAAAACGAAGGACCCGGCCGACAGTAAAAAAATTATTGCAAAACCCCCTGCTTCTTTTTCCGACACATTGCTTATTGATATCACTGCGGCGGTATTTTTTCAGCCCGACTCGGCACAGCTGTTAAAAATCAAAGCTGTTAATGCGGAGAATATTTATAAAACCATTACCCACGAGCTTTTTTACCTCATGAGAAATGCCAGGAATGTGCTGAAGCAATATTGGCCTAAAATAAAAATCCTTGAAACAAACCATGCCAGGTACCTGAAATTTATTGGCAAAAGCGGTCATACAAGCATTATTGACCTCAATACGAAGAATGATATTGGTGGGATCATATTATTTAACCGCGAAAAAGAGCCGCAAATGATTGATATGATGAATATTGATACCGAACTGAATTTCTATTTTTCAAAATAAGCGGGTTAAATGATTCCATTCCCGTTTTGAATTGATGGGGTTTAGGTTTAAGGAGATTTCTGTGTAAAAAACATGATTTAAATCATTTATATGAATGACATCACTCATTGGCATAGCCTGCATCGTTTTCTAAACTTTGTATAGTCAACATTACCTAAAACATAAACCTTCCACCATGAAAAAATTATCCACCTTATCGCTAATCGCAGTATTTGTAATAGCTGCGGGTTTCACCTTCATTCAGGCCAAACCATGGGCTGCGCCCGACAAAGCTGCTAAAACAGCCAATCCCGTTAAGTCAGATGCCGGCTCACTTGCTGCCGGAAAAGCCATCTGGGGACAGCACTGTTCATCCTGCCATGGTAAAGCCGGTTTGGGAGATGGCAGCAAAGCAGCCCAATTAAAGACCGAGCCCGGTGATTTTTCCAAAGCAGCTTTCCAGTCACAGTCTGACGGATCCCTGTTCTTTAAAATCTCCGAAGGAAGAGACGATATGCCAAGTTTCAAAAAGAAAATTCCTGATGCAGATGATATCTGGGCTGTGATAAATTATATGCGTACACTAAAAAAATAGACCCCTGCACCATCAGTGGGATTGCTTTCTTTTC
>JBDKLG010000064.1:0-5001 GCA_039795695.1 Bacteroidota bacterium | reverse complement strand
CAGGCTCAGGAATTTCGGCAGGCTGCAGCATTACGATGGCCGATTTTGGAAGCGGTAGGGTAATTTTTTCCATTTCCCTGTTTTTCAGTTCCGTAGCTTCTTTCTCTATCCGGATTCCTTCTTTTTGTTTATGCTTCAGCGGTTCCGTAAAACCATTTTCAATCACGGTTTCCGTAATTTTAAATGCATCATTGAACAGCTTATCCAGTCCCACTTTCGACAAATCATCCATCGCTTTTTGTATTTCTGCCATCATTTTTTCCTTTTCGAAAGACAGCGCAGCATTCAGGCTGGTATTGATTTCCAGGTCTTTTTTTGCCCTGTTGATTTCCGCTTCCGCTTTTTTCAGGGATTTGGAAACGGTTTCTTTTATGCTTTTCATTTTTGCCGCTGAAAAAACAGAATCCAGCTGGAGCCTGGTTTCCATAGCAATTTTTTGTGCATCAACCATTGCCATGGCTTTTTCCAATTCCTGTTTTTCGTTCTGCGCTTTCATTTCAACGGCAGCTATTTTTAATGCGTTTTCAACAAGTGGTGAAATAGCTGTAACCGGGTCAGGTGCTGATTCCTGGTTAAAGTCGGCGGCTTCCTCATTGATTTCTTTTTGGGCGGAAGCAATATTTTTCTGCATTTCTTCCTTCAAGGGTTTGGAAAGGAAAAACACAGGGTTAAACAAGGGGTTTTCTATGCTCAGTGCCATTGGTTCAACGGTATAGGGCCTTGGTTTGCTGCTTTTCTGGTGTGTATTTCCTGTAGCAGTTTTACCGGCAGTAATGCTGCTTTTGGTAATCGGATTGAACCAGGCAATAGAACTGATGATGCCCGTTACGATTAAAAATGCCAGTAACTGTTTTTTGTAACTGAACCTGTTTTCTTTTTGTGCAATAATCCTTTTAATCCGGAACAAAAGCTCATTGCTTTTGCTGCCGCTTGCAGCCATGGCAAATGCCGGTACCGATTGCAGGTAAGCAAGCTGTAAGAGGGCATCCGCATAAACAGTAGCATTGTATTGAAACTGCAGCACCCAATCGTCGCAGCTGTTTTCTCTTTCCTTGCGGATATTTTTACTGAGCAACTGTATAAAAGGGTTGAAGAACAGGCTTATTTCAACCAGTGAAAGCAGGATATTCAGCAGGTAATCGTATCTTTTGATATGTGCCAGTTCATGCAGTAAAACTGCTTCCAGCTGTTCTGTATTAAGGTGGTTGATGCTCGCAATTGGCAATAAAATAACGGGTTTCAGGAAGCCAATGGTTAAGGGGGTACTTATTTTTTGTGACAGGTAGATGCGGATTTCTTTTTTGATACCTAACTGTGCGGCAACTTTTTTTACAAATAAACGCCACTCTGCAGGCATTTTTTGCAGTCCTTGTTTTTTTATTGCCTGTGTTTGCCGGTAACCGAATATCCACCTGGCTGAAAGGAATAGTGTTAAAAACAAATAAGCCAAGGAGAGGTAGGGGAGTAACTGCTCGGCTTTAATCATCCAGTAAACGATTTGGGTAGCAATGTCTTTACCCAGTGGCAATACCTGTTGCAGGTTTTGTGTGCCCGACAGATCGCCCGACAGTGTTTTGTTGTATTGCTGAAAATAAAATTGAAAAGTGAGTAAGAACCACGCAAAGCCCATCAGCTGGGCAACTACAGCCAGCCGGTATTTAACCGTAGCAGTTAAAGAAAGGATTTTTGTGACCGATAAATAGATCAACCATACCAGCAGCGACTGCCAGATACTATACGAAATAGCGTATCCCAGTGCCTGTAGAAAAGATGATTGAAAAATGGCTTGCATTATTTATTTTTTTTCAGGTTATCCAGTAATTGCTGGATAACCGCGAGTTCTTCTTTATTGGGAACATGGTTACCCAATGCCTGCATCACCAATTGGGTAGAAGATCCTCCAAACAGGGAGTGAATCATTTTACCCACAAATTGCTGTTGTGTACTTTCCCTTGAAATATTGGCCCGGTAAATATGTGTTTTACTGGAATCATCGCGTTTTACAATGCCTTTTTCAAACATGATCTGCAGCAACTTTAAAGTGGTGGTATAGCCCGCATCTTTGTGCGCGCTCAATATTTCGTGTACCTCCCTAACCGTCGCTTTCCCATTGTCCCATAAAACCCTTAAAATCTCCAACTCACTTTCCGTGGGCTTGATTGGTTGTGCATTTGCCATACATACGATTTTGTTCGTAAGCAATTTACGAGCTGCGTCGTAATAATCAAAATAAAATATTGATCAGCGGTTAAAATCTGTAGTAGGAGGGATTTGGCCATAGTTGTACAGGCATATCCTTATTTCGGTTATGGTCAATCGCCTAATCCGATACAACGGTCTTATAGCTGTTTACATAGTAGGTTTTGAGCTGCTTCACCCTTAAGCGGTCATTTTGAAAACCGATGCGTTTGTATTCCTGAAAAACGCCATGCTTATCAGAGAAGCCAACAATACAGGTCATGGGCTCTTTTGCTTTCTGTATCACCAGTTTGGGGGCTATGCCAAAATTGGGAACATTTACCGAATCGGTAACGGTTATTTCCTTGCAGGTGATTTTTAAGGTAAAATGAAAAGTTCTCCGGGTTTCATAAGCTTCCACAGCAAATTTCCAGTCGTTCAGTTCATCAGGTATTTTTTCGCTGTAAGCCGCAACTGGAAAGGGTTTGATGGATTTTCGGGAGAGGGGGATGGTATCCGATAAAACAATTTGGCTACTGTCTTTTCCTTGATTCAGGTGATTCGCCGGCTCATTGCAGGCAAGCAGCAGCAGGAAGCTGGCCAGAGAAGGGATTTTCATCTGCTAAAAATAATCATTAAGGAATTCTGCCATCAGAATTTCTGGCGATACGCAAATTGGAAAATGGCCAAATCGGTTTTAATAGCACCATACCTGCATAATTAGTATTTAATGGCGCTCGATGGGTTGTTGTAAGTTGGAACTTATAAAGCGGGCATAAAAAAACTCCCGGAACATTGCCCGGGAGTTTTTTTATGCACAACCGTTCATTTATTTCTTCTCTTCCTTCTCGCTTATTTTAATACTGATATTTTTCTGTCCCTTGAACAAAGGCTCATATCTGGCAATGGTTTCAGCGGATTGTGCTTTGCCGTTGATGGTTAATTTGCCCTCTTTTAATTCGATGGCAATGGTTCCGTCTGCAGCCAATCCGTCTTTTTTAACGGCCTCAATAAGGCTTTTAAACCCTTCATCGCTGGTATTCAGGGTAACGGTATTGGAGCCGGTGGCACTGTCATTGCTGATTAGTTTCACTTCTACTTTCTGTTCTATGAATTTTTTTTGCTGACCGCTTGTTTTGTGCATATGCGCAAGTGTTGGCGCGATAACCAGTGAAACAATCGACATCAGTTTGATGAGGATATTCATGGAAGGTCCTGAAGTATCTTTAAAAGGATCGCCCACGGTATCGCCGGTTACAGATGCTTTATGTGGTTCTGATTTTTTATAGTGCATTTCACCATTGATCTCAACACCTTTTTCGAATGATTTCTTTGCATTATCCCAGGCACCTCCTGCATTGTTCTGGAACATGCCCATCAAAACGCCGCTAACGGTAGCACCGGCAAGAAATCCACCAAGTACTTCCGGTCCAAAAATAAAACCAACCAGTAATGGGGAAAGGATAGCGATGGCGCCGGGCAGCATCATTTTTTTCAGGGATGCTTCCGTGGAAATGGCCACACATTTATCGTATTCGGGTTTACCGGTACCTTCCATGATGCCGGGTATGGTGCGGAACTGGCGGCGAACTTCTTCCACCATCGACATAGCTGCTTCACCTACTGCGCGTATGGCCAGTGAAGAGAAGATATAAGGAATCATACCACCTACAAATAATCCTGCCAGTACATCTGCATGATAAATATCGATACCGGAAATGCCTGCGATGCCTACAAATGCTGCAAACAAAGCCAATGCTGTTAATGCGGCAGAAGCAATGGCAAAGCCCTTACCGGTAGCGGCTGTTGTATTACCTACTGCATCCAGGATATCTGTTTTTTCGCGTACTTCTTTGGGTAACTCGCTCATTTCTGCAATACCGCCTGCATTGTCCGCAATGGGACCAAAAGCATCGATTGCCAGTTGCATGGCGGTAGTAGCCATCATGCCTGCTGCAGCAATCGCAACACCGTATAAGCCTGCACAGTAATAAGAACCGTAAATTCCGCCTGCCAGTACCAGGATAGGCAATAAAGTACTTTCCATACCAACAGCCAAGCCACCAATGATATTGGTAGCATGGCCTGTAGACGACTGGCGAATAATACTCAGCACGGGGCGTTTACCCATGGCAGTATAATATTCTGTAATCATACTCATTAAAGTACCTACCGCCAATCCTACCATAATGGCACCAAATACCATATTAGGAGTGAAATCGAAATTGCGCAGCAACATATGTGCGGGCAATAAAAAGTTTACAAGGAAATAGGAAGCTATTGCTGTTAACACAATAGAGCCCCAGTTGCCCATATTCAGGGCATTCTGTACTTTCTGTGTGCTCAGTCCGGCAGTCTCGGAAATTCTTACAAAGAAGGTTCCGATGATGGAAAAGAGGATACCCATGGCTGCAATCAGCATTGGTAAGAGGATGGGAGATAAGCCTCCATATCCGTCAACCAGTATTGTTCCGCCTTCTCCGGTAACTTCCCTGCCCAGAACGATGGTGGCCAAAACGGTTGCCACATAGCTTCCGAACAAATCGGCACCCATACCAGCTACATCGCCTACATTATCGCCCACATTGTCGGCAATGGTTGCAGGGTTACGTGGATCATCTTCCGGAATACCTGCTTCTACTTTACCTACCAGGTCGGCACCCACATCGGCAGCCTTGGTATAAATACCGCCACCTACACGTGCAAACAGGGCAATACTTTCAGCACCCAATGAAAAACCGGTTAATATTTCAATCGCCCTTTTCATTTCCTCACTGTCTACAGCTGCGGTGGGAGCGAACAGCATTTTTAAAATAATGAACA
>JBDKLG010000063.1:0-20676 GCA_039795695.1 Bacteroidota bacterium | reverse complement strand
CATCACCTCAAAGAAGAAAACGGCAGCTTGAAAGCATTGGTGGTTTGCCCTACCACACTGATGTTTAACTGGCAGAATGAAATCAAAAAATTCACACCTTCGCTTACTTATTCCGTGCACCATGGCGGAAGCCGTTCAAGAGAAGGACTGGGTAACAGCAATATTGATGTGATCATTACCACTTATGGAACACTTAGAAGCGATATAAAACAGTTTGTGGAAATTGCTTTTGATTATGTAGTACTGGATGAAAGCCAGGCAATCAAAAACCCCGGCAGTAAGGTTACCAAGGCTGCAGGCTTGCTGAAAGCAAAGAACAGACTGTGTTTGAGCGGAACTCCTTTGCAGAACAATACTTTCGACATTTTTGCCCAGATGAATTTTCTGAATCCCGGAATGCTGGGAAGCGTGGAATTTTTTAAGCAGGAATTCTCCGTACCCATTGATAAGTTTGGAGAAAAAGAGCAGAAAGATCACCTGAGAAAATTATTGTACCCCTTTATTCTCAGGAGAACCAAAGAGCAGGTGGCCAAAGACCTCCCCGAAAAACAGGAAATGGTTTTGTTCTGCGAAATGGGTGATGAACAAAGGAAAATTTACGATGCCTACCGAAACGATTACCGCGATAAAATCTTAGGCGTTGTTCAGGAACAGGGTATACAGAAATCACAGCTGACCATTTTACAGGGACTGATGAAGCTGCGACAGATCTGTGATAGCCCGGCCATTGTTAAAGAAGAAGAAAGATTTCCAAATGTATCGGTTAAGCTGGAAGAGATTGGGAGAGAAATTACCGAAAACATCAGTAACCACAAGGCTTTGATCTTTTCACAGTTTCTCGGGATGCTGGCATTGATAAAGGAAAAAATGAAAGAACTGGGCGTTGATTATGAATACTTCGACGGAAGCAGCACGGTGGCTGAAAGAGAAAAAGCCATTACGCGTTTTCAGAACGATGAAAATTGCCGGGTATTCCTGATTTCATTGAAGGCAGGTGGTGTGGGGTTGAACCTCACTGCTGCAGATTATGTATATATTGTAGACCCCTGGTGGAACCCTGCCGTTGAACAGCAGGCCATTGACCGTACTCACAGGATCGGACAAACAAAAAATATTTTTGCCTATCGCATGATTTGTACCGATACGGTAGAAGATAAAATTTTAAAACTACAGGAAAGAAAAAGAAACCTGGCCAAGGATTTGATTACCGATGACGAAGGGTTTGTGAAGAGCCTGACCAGGGAAGATGTGGAATATTTATTCAGTTAAACGGGAAGAATTCATCACCTTATCAGGACGGCAACACCCTTTCGTTAACCCAGCCTGCCTACCGTTGATAGATCTGAGCACATCAACAGTAGGCAACACCGGATAGTTTTTATTCCCCCACCCTGCATTTCTCAACGATGGTATGAAATATTTCGTGTGCTTCTTTGATCTGCATTTTCAAGGTAGCATCGTCCTGCTTTGCTTTTACGGAATTATTGACCAGTTCCAGCTGTTTAACCAGTTTGGTAAGTGTTTCAGCAGTTTCTGCCGGCTTGAACCCTGCAGGAATTTTAGAGGCTTTCCATTTTTTGGCGGTAATCAATAAGCTGTCCGATTTTGCCTGCAATGGTTTCAGGTTACCTTCTTCGGCAGGATGAAAACTTGCACTCATCAGCGTATGAAAATTATTCATTTCCTTCCAGTCGCTTTTTTCCTGAGCGGTTAAAACAAAGGGCAGGGATAAAAAAAGACTGAGGAATAAAGTAGGCATTGTTTTTTTCATGGGGCTGTTTATTTATTTTTTAATTTCTGCTGCTGCAATCATCGCATCAGGGTCTTTTTTGAAAGCATCTTTACATTCTGTTGAACAAAAGCCAAGCACTTTGTCTTTGTAATGAGCCGTATCATTGATACCTGCTGTAACAGGCATTCCGCAACTCGGGTCTTTTACATTGTCGACCAGCATGTGCTCGAAAATATTACTGGTGTCTTTTGCAACCGTCATGGTATCTTTTGCCATTGCTTCAGTTTTGTTTGCACCATTTGAGCAGGCAGTAACAAAGAGTACAAATACCATAGCCAAAACCGGAATTCCGGCCATCCGTTTTATTGATTTCATCGCTTTTGTTTTTTGAGGTAAAATAAGTGCCGTAAAGATAAGAACGGTAGTCTTATGAAAATATGCCCAAGGATTAAAAACCCCTATTCACCGATACTTGTTAAAAAGGCCATTTTCCTGCCTATCATCGATCAATTTTCACCGATTTTTTAGGTGCCATCCCCAACTATCACAGTAGTTTTCCGTTAATCGTTTAAAGCCAATAGTGGCATCTGAATCAAATTACCTTTGTTTTTCGTTAAAATACCCTGTATTATGAGCAAGATTTTTACCATACTAACCTGCCTTTTTTTAACCCTTAACCTATCGGCCCAAACCAGCGGTTCGGTAAAAGGGAAACTACTTGATTCCCTGCATAAGCAGTCATTAAAAGATGCTTCGATTACAATCCTTGACGGAAGGGATTCTACCCTGGAAGTTTTTACCCTGGCTAAAGCAGATGGCAGCTTTTCTCTGTTGAATATTCCCTACGGAGAAATGATTGTTCAGATCAAGTTCCAGGGATATGAACCTTATTCCAGAAAACTCAATTTTTCCAAAAACAATGCTTCGGTTGATCTGGGTACTATTTACATGAAAACCGCCTCTAATGACCTGGGAAATGTGACAGTTACACAGTCGGCCATACAAATGAAAAAAGACACTGTTGAGTTTGCCGCTTCTGCATTTAAAACAAAACCCAATGCCGTAGCCGAAGACTTATTAAGGAAAATGCCGGGTATGGAAGTGGGTAAAGATGGCTCTATCAAATCACAGGGCGAAGCCGTACAGCGTGTATTGGTAAACGGAAAAAGATTTTTTGGCGACGACCCCAAAATGGCTACCAAGAACCTGCCTCCGGATGTAATCGATAAAATACAGGTATTTGATGACCAGAGCGATCAAAGTAAGTTTACCGGATTTGACGACGGTAACCGGGTAAAGACCATCAATATTACCACCAAGAAAGATATGCGCAAAGGTGTATTTGGCAGAGCTGTAGCCGGTGTGGGCACAGATGGTAACTTCGATGAGAGCTTTAATTTCAGCAAGTTCAATGGCGATCAGCAGCTCACTTTTTTAGGCCAGGGTAATGATATTAATAAGCAAAGTTTTACTCAGAATAATATTGGCGGTGGTCGCGGCGGCGGCGGCGGCGGCGGCGGTGGTGGTGGATTTGGCGGCGGAGGATTTGGCGGTGGCGGCACGCAGAGTGGTATCACAACAACCTGGGCTGGCGGCTTAAACTACCGCGATGCCTGGAGTAAAAAAGTGGATGCGTACGGAAGCTATTTTTACAATAACCTGCACACAGCAGTTGACCAGAATACCAATACCCAAAATATTATTACGGCAGATTCATCTGTTTATAATAACTCCGTCTCTTCTTCCATTTCAAAAAGTGCGAATCATCGCTTTACTTTTAACCTGGAAGACAGGATCGATTCCATGAATACATTGATCTTCCGCCCGAATATCGCTTTTCAAAGCAGTAACCCCACTTCCGAAACATCCAACACTACTACCGGAGGTGCCAATGGAACCCCGATCAATAAATCAGTAACCAGAAGCTCCGGTTATAATAGCGGCATATCTGTTAACGGAACTAATTTTCAATTCAGGCATCGGTTTGAGAAAAAAGGAAGAACGGCTTCTTTTGATATGAATTTTTCTGCAAGCGAGAGCAATGGCGATGGCAATAATTTTTCTGTGAACTCTTTTTACAAACCTTATGTAAGAACCGATACCATTAACCAGCACTATGTAGATTCTGCAAGGTCCATCACTTTGAACCCAACTGTTTCCTATACCGAACCCATTGGAAAAAACCAGATGATAGAACTGCGTTATACCTATAACTATAACAATAGCACTACCATTAACAACACTTACCGTTTTGATAATGTGGGTCAGAAATTTTCCATTTTCGACAGCCTCTATAGTAATTCCTATAAATATACTTCAGCAGCCAGTACAGCCAATATCAGCTACCGGATTCAGCAACCAAAATTCAACCTGAATATCGGTACCGGTTTACAGTTCATGGATATCAACAGCAATAACACTACAAAGAATGTAATTGTGGCCAGAAGCTTTGTGAACTTTACACCAACTGCCAATTTCACCTATAATTATTCCCGTACCAGGAGCCTGCGTTTATTCTATAATGGAAGAACGGGACAGCCCAGTACCAATCAATTGCAGCCGGTTTTAACCACATCAGATTCCATCAATTTTCAGGTTGGTAACCCAGACCTGCATCCGCAGTTTACCAATAGCTTGCGCATATTGTATACCTCATTCGACCCCTTCTCCCAGCGAATCATTTTCGCTACGGTGAATGCGAGCTTTATCTCAAATGATATACAAAGTTCCATTACCACCAAGCCGAATGGAGGTAAAACCACTACTTACTTAAACCTTGGCGGTACCATGAACCTGCAGGGATATTTCAATTACGGTTTCCCCATCAAGAAACCGAAATCAAACCTGAATCTTCAGACAAATATTGATTATGCCCAGTCACAATCCCTGCTGAACAGTGTAAGCAATTATACCAGGAGCACCAACCTGAAGCAAACAATCAAGTGGACAACCAACCTGAAGAATAATTTCGACATGAACCTGAGTGCGGCATTTAATTACAATCCCATCAGGTATACCCTGTCGCCTAATCAGAACAGCAATTATATTACAGAAACCCTTGCGGCAGACTTCACCGTTTATTCCAATAATGGATGGATTGTAGCAAGCGAATTTGATCTGACCAAATACGATAACCGCCCGCCGGGCTATAATACAAGTGTATTCCTGATCACGCCTTCGATTGCCAAACAGTTCTTAAAGAATAAAGCAGGTGAATTAAGGTTAAGTTGTTTCGATGTGTTGAAACAGAATGTTGCCATCAGCAGCTCGGCCAGTGCCAACCAGCTGGTGAATACCCGAACCAATAACCTTACCCGCTATTTCATGCTCACTTTTACCTATAACCTGAGAAACCTGATGGGTCAGCAGCAGCGCGGACAACAGGGCCAGCGTGGCATGTTCCCCGGAGGGGGCGATATGCGTATGCAGATGCAGGGAGGAATGGGCGGTGGCGGATTTAATGGCGGTGGCGGAAACAGAAGAGGAGGCAACGAATAAATCATGGGCTGATACTATACTGAAAATATCGGGAGGGCATGGCAAGTTTCCATACCGATTAAAGGGTATTCATTTAGTTGAATGCCCTTTTTATTGGATAGAATGCGGGTTTTAACCCAATTTTCATAAAAAAAGTCTATGCAGTTAAGACAAACTGTTTTACTTTTACAAAAAATAAAGGGTTTTATATTTATAAATAAGTGAACCAGTCTTTTACACATATTATTTTTTATTCAAGCATTATTTCAGGCACCCCATTGCCGATAATGCCGGTTGCTCCATTCCTCCCGCGACCCCGACGTGGTTGCTGATAGGACGAGCAACTGGCACTTGCCCCTATCAGTGGAATTTCTCCCGGAACTGATTTAAAAGCACCCAGTGTTTTCTTTTTCACTCTATTAATTAACACAAGTTGGAAGATAATATTATTGTTCGTGTAGCGAATGGTGGCGACACTCATTACGCACAAACCATAACAAATGAAATGGAGTCTTCTGCGAAGGCCCGCGGAACCGGTATTGCCAAAAGAAGCCCTGAATATGTTGCCAAAAAAATGGAAGAAGGCAAAGCAGTAATTGCACACCTTACCGATGGCACCTGGGTGGGCTTCTGTTATATTGAAGTATGGGCCAACGAAGCATTTGTTGCCAATAGCGGACTGATTGTTTCGCCTGAATTCAGAAAAAGCGGTACCGCCAAGAAAATCAAACAAACCATCTTTCACCTGTCGAGGCAAAAATACCCGCAGGCAAAAATATTCGGGCTAACTACCGGCCTTGCTGTAATGAAAATCAACAGCGACCTGGGTTATGAACCTGTTACCTATAGTGAATTAACCGACGACGAAGAGTTCTGGGCAGGGTGCAAAAGCTGCGTGAACTATGATATCCTTATCAGCAAAGACAAGAAGAATTGTATGTGCACAGCCATGTTATACGATCCGGCAGACCATTATGAACCAACAGAGACTTCGGCAGAATTCAAACAGAACTCAAAACTGTATGAAAGATTCATGAAAATCAAGCAAAGCAAATTTTTGAAAATTTTCAGAAAAAATGACAGCAACGGAAACGGGGCAGGTGCAAAACCGAAATCCCTTTTTCATTATTTTTTTAATTTATAACAGTCTTTGCCCCATACAAAAGGGGTAAAACAAATAGGCCAATCATGAAAGCAGAGCAAACAACTACCTCTTCATTACAACCCGGAAGCAAAGTGGTACTGGGTTTCAGTGGCGGGCTGGATACTTCCTATTGCGTAAAATACCTTACCGATGACAAAGGCTATGAAGTACACAGCGTAATCGTAAACACCGGCGGCTTCAGCGAAGAAGAACTGGTGCAGATTGAAAAACACGCTTATACCCTGGGCGTAAAAACACATACTACGGTTGATGCAGTTACAACCTATTATGATACTATCATTCGTTTTTTGATCTATGGCAATGTATTAAAGAACAATACCTACCCACTAAGTGTGAGTGCTGAAAGACTGAGCCAGGCCTTACATATTGCCGCACATACCAAAAAAATGAATGCTTCGGCAGTTGTTCATGGAAGTACCGGTGCAGGCAATGACCAGGTTCGCTTTGACATGATTTTTAATATCATGATCCCCGGCGTTGAAATCATCACACCCATCCGTGATTTGAAACTTAGCAGGGAAGAAGAAATTGCTTACCTTAAGTCAAAAGGCGTAAGCATGAATTTTGAAAAAGCTGCTTACTCTATCAATAAAGGATTATGGGGAACTTCTGTTGGAGGAAAAGAAACCCTTCAGTCGAAAGGCATTCTTCCGGAAGAAGCATGGCCAACACAGGTGACCAAAACAGGGACTGAGGAAGTAGTACTGCATTTTGAAAAAGGAGAACTGACGGCAGTGAATGGCCAGTCATTTTCTCACCCCTCCAAGGCAATACAGTTCTTACAAACTATTGCAGGTGCCTATGGTTTGGGAAGAGACATACATGTGGGCGACACCATAATTGGTATTAAGGGTCGTGTAGGATTTGAAGCGGCCGCACCAATGGTGATACTGAAAGCGCACCACGCACTCGAAAAACATGTGTTAACCAAATGGCAACTGGGCTGGAAAGACCAGCTGGCACAGTTCTACGGCAACTGGTTGCATGAGGGGCAGATTCTTGACCCCGTAATGAGGGATATTGAAGCATACCTGAAAAATTCTCAGGAAAATGTAACCGGAGATGTATTTGTTCAATTATATCCACATCGTTTCCAGGTAAATGGCATTGAATCGAAATACGATTTAATGAGCAGCAAGTTTGGAAAATATGGCGAAATGAATTCGGGCTGGACAGGCGATGATGTTAGAGGTTTTTCCAAAATATTCGGGAACCAGACAGGCATTTATCATCATATCAAAGAATCCAATCAATGAGAAAGGTATCCGATAAGGAACCGCTGAAACATTACCAATGGGGAATGAATTGTGATGGATGGAACCTGGTTGATGAATCATCCCTCTCTGTTAAAAAAGAAAGGATGCCCGCGGGAACATCGGAAGCATTGCATTATCACAGCGAAGCTCAGCAATTCTTTTTTATTTTAAAAGGGGTTGCCACATTTGAAATAGGCAGTGAAATGATTGAGTTAAGAGAGCAGGAAGGCATACATATCAAGCCGGGAACCGTTCACAGAGTGGCAAATCATCGCAACGAAGCACTGGAATTTATTTTGTCTTCACAACCATCAACCGCCAATGACAGGCATAATGTATAGACCATGAAAAAAATAAATGTGGGTATTATTGGCGGCGCAGGATACACGGGCGGTGAAACAATCCGTTTACTCATCAATCACCCCGGAGTAACCATTTCTTTTATTCACAGCAGCAGCAATGCCGGAAACAAAGTGAGCAAAATTCATGGCGATTTAACCGGCGAATCGGAACTGGTATTCACAGATACTTTAAAAGCCGATGCCGACTTATTGTTTCTTTGTGTAGGGCATGGTGATGCGAAAAAATTTCTTGCAGAAAATGCCATTCCCGATACAACCAGGATTATTGACCTGTCGCAGGATTTTCGTTTATCGGATAAATCGATAAGTGCTAACAGGCAATTTGTTTACGGCTTACCCGAACTGAATAAGGAACAGATTAAATCGGCTAAAAATATTGCTAACCCCGGTTGTTTTGCTACCGCCATACAGTTGGGCTTGTTGCCGCTTGCAAAAGCAGGTGTGCTGGGAGATGTATATACCACGGGTATTACAGGCTCTACCGGTGCGGGACAGGGATTGAGTACCACTGCTCATTTTAGCTGGAGGGCCAATAATATACAGGCATATAAATCCTTGCAGCACCAGCACATCCATGAAATTCACCAGAGCCTGCAGCAATTACAGGGCAATGATGGCATGTGCGTAAACTTTGTTCCCTGGAGAGGAGATTTTACCAGGGGCATTTATGTGAGTTCCGTGCTCGACTGCGGCTTGCCAACCGATGCCATCAAAGAGCTGTATGCCAACTATTACAAGGATCAGGCATTTACCCATCTGAGTGAAACGATGATTGACTTGAAACAAGTGGTAAATACGAATAAATGTCTGATCCATATTGAAAAGCAGGGAAGCAAAATTGTGGTACACTCCGCTATCGACAACCTGCTGAAAGGTGCAAGCGGGCAGGCCGTGCAGAACATGAATTTATTATTTGGTTTTGATGAGAAAACAGGGCTTGGATTGAAGGCAAATTATTTTTAACAGATCCGGAAGCAGTTTTCCGGATTGATGATAGGATAAGGATAAAATTGTACACCGCTTTTAGTATAACCAAGCTATTGGCAATAAGCTTTTTAACATGAAACTATTCGACGTATACCCACTCAACAATATCACCATCACAAAGGCCAGCGGCTCTTATGTGTGGGATGAAGCAGGCGTTCAATACATGGATATGTATGGGGGTCATGCGGTAATCAGTATTGGTCATACACATCCGCATTGGGTAAGTAAAATAGAAGCCCAATTGGAAAAAATTGCCTTTTATTCCAATAGTGTGGTCATCCCAATACAAAAAGAACTGGCACAGCAATTAGGAAAAATAAGCGGGAAAGAGGATTTTCAGCTCTTCCTATGCAATAGCGGTGCAGAAGCCAATGAAAATGCATTGAAACTTGCTTCTTTTGTGACTGGCCGTAAAAAAATCATTGCATTCTCCAAAGCATTTCATGGAAGAACCTCCCTTGCCGTTGCCGCAACTGATAATACCGCCATTATTGCACCGGTTAACGAAACAGACAAGGTAATTTTTCTTCCTTTCAACGATGAGCAGGCACTGGAAGCCTGTTTTGCACTGAATGGAAAAGAAATTTCATCCGTTATTATTGAAGGCATACAGGGTGTGGGTGGTATCAATGTTGCCAATGATGCTTTTTTGCAAAAAATAAGACAATTGTGCAACGACCATGGTGCTCTTTATATAGCCGATAGTGTACAGAGTGGTTATGGAAGAACAGGCAAATTCTTTTCTCACGACCATGCAGGTGTTAATGCAGATATCTATACCATGGCCAAGGGAATGGGGAATGGATTTCCGGTTGGAGGCATTTTGATCGCGCCACATATTCAGCCCAAACATGGGATGCTGGGTACCACATTCGGAGGTAACCAGCTGGCATGTGCGGCAGCACTGGCTGTATTGGAAGTGATGGACCATGAAGCGCTAATGAACAATGCAAGGGAAAACGGCAGTTACCTGATGAATAAGCTGAAAGAAATCGACGAACTACAAAACGTACGCGGCCGTGGACTCATGATCGGATTTGATGTGCCTGAAAACCTGAAAGAACTGAAGAAAAAATTATTGTTTGATTTCAAAATATTTACCGGAGAGGCAAAACCCAATGTTATCAGGCTGCTGCCCTCTCTGGCATTAAGCCGTAAACAGGTTGACGATTTTCTCGATTCATTGCGCGAAGCGATTGACGAACTTAAATAAGCCAATAGCAAAAGTTCCAAGCATACCGCCATTGACGATAAAAGCGAAACAGCCTGAGAAATATTTTTGGGAAACAAAATTAATTAATTGCCAAACCAAAAGCAAGGCATCCATTCAAAAGCGCTTTTGGTTGCAACTTTCGATTTAAGTTTAAAAAAATGAAACAATTTATTTCAGTTCACGACGTGCCGGATATTAATGCACTGGTTAGCAAAGCGCTGGCGTATAAAGCAAATCCGCTGGTACACAGGCATTTGGGTGAAGATAAACGCATTGGCCTGCTTTTTTTAAACCCCAGCCTGAGAACCAGGCTGAGCACACAGATTGCAGCAAAAAACCTGGGCATGGAAGCCATTGTTTTTAATGTAGACAAGGATGGATGGGCCCTGGAGTTTGAGGAAAACGCCATTATGAGCGGCAATACTGTAGAACATGTTAAAGATGCTGCGCCAATACTGGGACAGTATTTTGACATCCTATGCATCAGAACATTCCCCTCTCTGAAGAATAAAGAAGATGACTACAGTGAGATGTACATCAATCAGTTTATCAAGTATGCAGGTGTTCCTGTTGTAAGCCTCGAAAGTGCCACACTGCATCCCTTACAATCCTTAACCGATATTATTACCATTCAGGAA
The DNA here is from genome assembly GCA_039795695.1 of Bacteroidota bacterium. Classification (GTDB taxonomy): domain Bacteria; phylum Bacteroidota; class Bacteroidia; order Chitinophagales; family Chitinophagaceae; genus Sediminibacterium. Next base: position 9,846 of record JBDKLG010000063.1, on the reverse strand, counting down.
GCGATGAATGCAGGAAAGGAAAAAGACGGAAAAAAGAAACCCAAAATCGTTCTTACCTGGGCACCGCATATTAAACCATTGCCCCAATGTGTGGCCAACAGTTTTGCACAATGGATGAATGCCTGGGGAGAAGCGGATTTTGTGATTACCCACCCCCCGGATTATGAACTGTCGGAAGCATTTACAAAAGGGGCCACCATTACACATGACCAGCATGCAGCACTAAAAGATGCCGATTTTATTTATGTAAAAAACTGGAGCACATTTACCGATTACGGTAAAGTATATGAGAACGATCCTGAATGGATGCTAACCGAAGAAAAACTGAAAACCACTCAAAATGCAAAAGTAATGCACTGCTTGCCGGTAAGAAGAAATGTAGAACTGAGTGATGAGGTATTGGACAGTTGCCACAGCCTGGTTACAAAACAGGCAGGTAACAGGGTTTGGGCAGCACAGGCAGTATTGAGTGAAATATTGGCAAATAAAAAATAAATACGCATTGGAAACCCTGTATGTCATAAAAATTGGCGGAAACATCATTGATGACGAAACAAAACTTGCTTCGTTTCTGCAAATATTTGCATCAGTTAAAGGAAAAAAAATACTGGTACATGGAGGAGGAAAACTGGCAAGCAGGCTTGCAGACCAACTGGGCCTGCAGCAGCAGCTGGTGGATGGCAGAAGAATTACCGATGCCGAAACCCTGAAGCTGGTAACCATGGTTTATGCAGGTTATATCAATAAAAATATTGTTGCACAATTACAAGCATATCAATGCAATGCAATGGGTTTAAGCGGTGCCGACGGGAACCTTGTGCTGGCACATAAAAGAAAGCATGCCAGCATTGATTATGGTTTTGTAGGTGATGTGGATGCGGTAAACATGGATTTGATTCAGCAACTGCTGCAGAAGAATACCACAATTGTACTGGCACCCATTACCCATAATGGCGAAGGTGTATTACTGAATACCAATGCAGATACGATAGCACAGGAAATTGCCCAATCGGCCGGCAGCTATTATGAAACCACTTTGATTTATTCTTTTGAAAAAGCAGGTGTATTGCTGGATGTGGAAAATGAAGCATCCCTTATTCCTGTTCTTGACCGGGAGAAATATGCCCAACTGAAAATTGAGCAGAAAATATTCGCAGGCATGCTACCCAAACTGGACAATGCTTTTGCTGCATTAGAGAAAGGTGTTAAAAAAGTAATCATTGGCAAAGCAGAACAGCTGGACGGCCTGATTGAGGGAAATGCAGGCACAACTATTTGTAATGAATGAACAAGCGATACATATTATTAAAAAAGAAGCCGTTGAAATACTAAAGCAGCTGATTTCAACACCTTCTTTCAGTAAGGAAGAAGACCAAACAGCATTGATTCTGGAGAATTACCTGGCTTCCAAAGGCGTGGCAGTAAACCGTTACATGAACAATGTTTGGGCAAGCTGCAAATATTTTGATGAGAACAAGCCAACCCTGCTCTTAAACTCGCACCACGATACGGTAAAACCCAATAAAGCATATACACTCAACCCCTTCCTGCCTTTTGAGAATGAAGGAAAACTTTTCGGACTGGGCAGCAATGATGCAGGCGGATGCCTGGTTTCTTTGATGGCTGTTTTCCTGCACTTTTACGAATCTGCAGATCTGAAATATAACCTCATTTTTGCTGCAACTGCCGAGGAGGAAATTTCCGGTATCAATGGCATCGAAGTGTTGTTGTTTCAATTACCCAAAATCGACTGCGGCATTGTGGGCGAACCAACACAGATGCAGATGGCTATTGCAGAAAGGGGTTTGCTGGTATTGGATATAACTGCCACAGGCAGGGCAGGGCATGCGGCCAGGGAAGAAGGTGAGAATGCCCTGTACAAGGCATTAAAAGATATTGACTGGTTCAGAAATTATGAATTTGAAAAGAATTCTGATTTGCTGGGCAAAGTAAAAATGACCGTAACGGTTATCGACACAGAAAACAGGGCACACAATGTGGTTCCCTCACAATGTCATTTTGTAGTAGATGTTCGGGTAAATGAGCAATACAGTTTTGAAGAAGTACTGGACATTATTCGGGCAAATGTGGAAAGTGAAGTGGGGCCAAGAAGTTTGCGCATGCGCTCAACTTCCATTCCATTGGATCATCCCTTAATTATGGCAGGTACGGCATTGGGCAGAACCTATTATGGTTCGCCAACCACTTCCGACAAGGCCCTGATGCCATTCAGGACTTTGAAAATGGGTCCGGGTGATTCGGCCAGAAGCCATACAGCCGATGAGTATATTTATATTGAAGAGATAAATAAGGGGATTGAATTGTATATTGAGTTGCTCAATAAGGTGATTATTTGATTTTTTTGAATGGGGAGATGGGAGATAGCAGCATTTTGATTAGGGTAATAAACAAAGCAGACGAACCGGCAATTTGAAACCAGCAACCTGAAATAATTTTTATGAAACTGTGGAGCAAAGACAATACCGACACTTCGAAAATGGTGGAAACATTTACGGTAGGGAAAGACAAGGAATTTGATCTTTTACTGGCCCCCTTCGATATTGTAGGGTCGATTGCACATGCCAAAATGCTTGCTACCGTTGGGTTACTAACAGCAACCGAATCTGCAGCAATGGTAGCCGAATTAAAAAAGATTTACCGGCTTCAGCAAAACGCCGAACTAACCATCGACGATAATATTGAAGATATCCATTCGCAGGTAGAACTGCTGCTTACCAAAAAGCTGGGCGATACGGGTAAAAAAATCCACTCGGCGAGAAGCAGGAACGACCAGGTTTTGGTGGATGTAAAACTTTTTCTGAGAAACGAAATTCAGGAATTGGTTACTGCGGTGCAGCCATTCTTCCAGCTTCTGTTAACCCAATCGGAAAAATACAAAGACCATTTGTTTCCCGGCTATACCCATTTACAATTGGCCATGCCCTCTTCATTCGGGCTATGGTTTGGCGCTTATGCAGAAAGCCTGGTAGATGATTTGGTTACCCTACAGGCAGCTTATCGCGTGGTGAACAAAAATCCATTGGGGTCCGCAGCAGGTTATGGATCCTCCTTCCCCATCAACAGAAAATTAACTACAGAATTGCTTGGATTCGATACCCTGAACTATAATGTAGTATATGCCCAGATGGGCCGAGGCAAGGCAGAAAGAATTACCGCGATGGCCATGGCCAACCTGGCCGACACCCTCGCCAAAATGAGTATGGACGCCTGTTTGTACCTGAACCAGAATTTTGATTTTGTAAGCTTTCCGGCCGAACTCACAACCGGTTCAAGCATCATGCCCCACAAAAAAAATCCGGATGTGTTTGAATTGATTCGTTCACATTGCAACAGAATCAAAGCCCTGCCAAATGAGGTAATGATGATGACAACCAATCTCCCCTCCGGCTATCACCGAGATCTGCAGTTATTGAAAGAACATCTTTTTCCTGCTTTTCAAACCCTCAGGGATTGTATCAGCATGGCCAGTTTGATGCTTTCGAATATTTCCGTTAAAGAGAATATCCTTTCCGATGAAAAATACAAATACCTGTTTAGCGTAGAAGAAGTAAACAAACTGGTACTCAAATCCATCCCCTTCAGAGATGCCTATAAGCAAATAGGCATGGCCATTGAAGAGGGCAGGTTTACCTATGAAACCCGTATACAGCACGTACACGAAGGCAGCATCGGCAACCTCTGCAACAAAGAAATAAACGATATGATGCAGGAAACGCTGGCTGGTTTTTCTTTCGGGAAAGTGAACCACATGCTGCAGCAGTTAATTGCCGAATAAAGCTTTCAGCGGATAACAATAAAATTGTTTCTTTGCCTCACCACAAACTCCATCAAATGAATAAATTAGTTCTATTGCCTGTTTTTGCATGTTTAAGCACAACAGGATTTTCCCAGGTAAAAAAACCAGTCCCTGCCCCCAAACCTGCTGCAGTAGCTGCTAAACCGATAAAGCCGTTTAAAAGCAGTATTGACAGCATCAGTTACGCAGTTGGCCTGAGAATTGCCCAGAGCCTGAAAGCGCAGGGTTTTGACAGTTTGAATATGGCGATGTTTCAGAAAGGCATGGGTGATGCATTATCAAGCAAACCAGCTTTGCTGAGCGATGATGCCATTACTGCCTGCATCAGTACCTATCAGCAAAAAGTGAATGCGCAAAAGAATGCTGTCCAGGAAAAAGAAAATGCGGCAAAATCTGCAGTAGCCAAAAAAGAAGGCGCTGCTTTTCTTGCAACAAACGGCAAACGTCCTGGTGTAATTTCACTCCCCAGCGGTGTGCAATATGAAGTGATGGTAACAGGCACAGATAATACCAAGGCAACCATTGCCAGCACCATTAAATTCCATTACAAAGGCACATTAATCAATGGAACTGTTTTCGACAGCTCTGAGGGAAAAGAGCCTGTTACCTATCCCCTTAGTCAATTAATCAGGGGCTGGCAGGAAGTAGTGCCTTTGATGACCGTAGGAAGTAAATGGAAAGTTTTTATTCCTTCCGACTATGGTTATGGCGATAACCCACGCCCCGGTGGCCCCATCGGTCCCGGTGATACGCTGATATTCGAACTGGAATTAGTAGGTGTTCAGAACTAAACCCGCTATTTAAATCATTTGAGCCGCAGATTGGCAGATTGGCTTGTCCCTGATCTGCGAACCTGCGGCTTCTTATTTACATTAACCTTTATTAACCTTTTAACAAAGTTTATTAACCCCCCGCATTCAGCTGTTTATTTAGCTTTGATTACCTAAAAAATCACCCATGCTTCGGATTTTTTCCTTACTGTTTTTCCTGTTCCTTGCCGATCTTGCCCTTGCACAAAAAATACCCGCAGTTGTAAAAGGCACTGTTTATGATACCGCTTCGCGTAAAGGGCTTGCTTATGCAACTGTGTCTGTCGTAAACGCAAAGGACTCTACCCTGATTAGTTTTACCAGGGCCGATTCTACCGGAAAATTCAAACTGGGAACACTGGAAAAAGGGAAATACCTGCTATCGGCATCCTATGTAGGATTTGTACCTGTATGGAAAACAATTGAAGTGAAAAAAGAAGGAGAGGAGATCGCCATTGGTAATATTGAAATGACGGATGTAATGAATGCAGGCAATGTAACCGTCATAGCCAGAAGAGCCCCCGTAACCATCAATAATGATACCGTTGAATTCAATACAGAAAATTTCAAAACACAACCAAATGCAGTAGTGGAGGACCTCTTGAAAAAACTGCCCGGCGTTACGGTAGACAACGACGGCACCGTAAGGGTAAACGGACAAAAAATTAACCGCGTTCTTGTAAACGGAAAAGAATTTTTTACCGGAGACCCCAGGATGGCCACAAAAAACCTGGATGCCGATGCCATTGATAAAGTGCAGGTATTCGACAAAAAAAGTGACAAAGCAGAATTTACGGGAGTGGACGACGGGCAGTCGGAAAAAACGATTAACCTGAAAATGAAGAAGGACAGGAATAATGCCCTGTTTGGAAAAATAGCTGCCGGTGCCGGTACCCATGACCGGTATGATGCACAAACCAATATCAATAAGTTCAAGGGCGATAAACAATTGTCGCTGATTGCAATGGGTAATAATACCAACAGGCAGGGATTCTCGATCAATGATATCCTCAATTTTACCGGTGAACTATCACGCGGAATGAGAAGTGGCGGCGGTATTACTATCCGTACAGGTGGTGGAGACGACAATGGTTTACCCGTTACAGGCCTGGGCCAGAACCAGCAGGGTGTGGCCAAAACATTGGCGGGCGGTGTGAATTTTAATGATACCTGGAACAAAAAGACCGATTTCAATGCCAGTGGCATGGGCAGCAATATTGACCTGGTTACGGACAGAAGCACTACACGTCAGAATTTATTACCGGGGGGCAGTTTTGATTATTTCTCTAACAGCAGTACTGCAAGGAATAATAAGCAGCAAAAAATTAACATGATGATCGACAGCAGACTGGATAGTTTTCATTCGCTGAAGTTTACGCCGCAAATAACCACCCAGCAAACCGACAGCAGAAGCACCAGTGATTATGTTTCCAAAGACAGTAAGGGAATAAAAATAAATGATGGTGTAACAGACAGCAGAACACATTCCGATGCTGTGAATATCGGGGGAAATGCAGTTTATCGCCAGCGTTTTAAAAAGAAGGGGCGAACCATATCAGGAACGGTAAGCATGGCCTATAACGACAGTAAACAAACAGGTGATTTATACACCCGAAATACTTATTACACGGGCATTGCAGGGCCAAAGGATTCGATCGTAAACCAGAAAAACAGCCGGGAGGGCGTTACCCGTAATTTTGGAGGTAATATTGTTTATACAGAACCCATCGGCAAAAAATCATTGATGGAATTCAGTAGTTTTTATAGTTCCAATATTGGCGACAGTAAGCGTACCACTTATGATTATAATCCCTTAAACGGGAAGTACGACCAGTTGAATTTGTTGCAAAGCAATGATTTCAAGAGTGAATATGCGTATACAGGCGGCAGCGTGAATTTTCGTTCAAATTTTAAGAAGACCAATTTAACCGTTGGAACCTCACTGCAGGAAACAAGGCTGGTGAGCAGCAATAACACGAATGGGAATGTAATCAACCAAACCTTCACCGATTTCCTTCCCAATGCCAGCATACAATACCGCATCAATACAAGCAGAACCCTGAATCTAAATTACAACAGTTCTATCCAACAACCCGGTACCACACAGTTACAGCCGGTAGTGGATGTTTCGGATCCTTTGAATACTTATTCGGGTAATCCCAATCTAAAACGCAGTTACCTGCAATCAGTAAGCCTGAATTATTTTTCAGCGGATATGTACACCCAAAGAAATTTCTTTGCTTTTATCTCTGCCACCAAAACAGACAATGCCATTGTAAATGCTGACCTGATCCTGGCCAATGGGTCCAGAAAAACCATGCCGGTGAATGCAAGCGGTACTTATATGCTTTTTGGAAGTATCAATGCAGGGTTTCCGTTAAAGAAACTTAAATCCCGCATCGACCTGGGTTTGGGAAGCAATATCATTCACAATAAAAGCTTTATCAATTTAGAGGAAAATACGATTGATAATATCAGTGTAAGTCCCAACCTGAGTTATAATTTTATGCTCGAAAACAAAATCGATATCATTGCGACTGCCCGTTTGAATATCAGCAAGGCTAAATATTCTTTACAATCGCAGTTGAACAGTAATTACCTGCAGCAGGTATATGGTATTGATATGACCAATTACCTACCCTGGGGATTGGTATTCAACAATAATTTCAATTATACCATTAACAGTGGCAGAGCCGATGGCTATAATACCAATGTTCCTTTCTGGAATGCTTCCATTGCCAAAGGTTTTCTTAAAAACAAGCGTGCCGAAATTAAATTAAGTGCCTACGATTTACTGAACCGTAATATTGGAATCAGCAGAAATGCAAACCAGAATTATATTGAAGACACCAAATACAGTGTATTGCAGCGTTACTTTCTGCTTAGTTTTACCTTTAGTTTAAACAAAGCCGGTAATACCGCACAGGGTGCAAGGGTGGTAATCAGGACCATGGGTGGAAATAATTAATTACCGGACATCCGTTTAATTTTCATCTATATTACTTGATATAATTTCTTTCGGGCATAACCTGTTCATTCAGCAGCCTGTTTGCCTGCATCCAAATATGCAGAAAGCACCCTCTCTCTTTTTTATGCTTGATTGCTGTTGAAATATTTGTACATTTTTTTAGCCATAAAAACAAGGCCGGCTATGAGCGTATACAGACCCAGGCCTTTCAGATTGGCATACACATCTTCTCTATCAAATCTTCCGTGAATATGGGTATGGGTGATTTTATTGGACAATTCCTGCAAATATTCAATGGCCAGGCCAAATAAAGCCAGCAGGAAAAGAATAACCAAGAGCCCTTTCCTGAACAGGAGATGAAAGAATCCGGCCGCCAGAAAATAAAAAGCACTGTGCATTATTTTATCATGTCCTCTGAAAGGAACCGGGAGCTTGATCAGAAAGCCAATGAATGAGCAGAGTAGACAAACGAATACGATGAATATTTTCTGGTTATTGCTCATTTGTATGATTAATCAGCTATGTGTAAAATCAACCCTACAACAACATTCATATCCATTAAATAAGCAATGGAATCATTGCATCCAGGTTGATACCCGCTTCATTCAGGGGTTGAATAGTTTGGTTCTGAAGAACCGTTCCCATTTTTCTGAAATCGAATTTCTCCCTGAATTTGGAAAATGAATTACGGATCATTTTCAACAATTCATTTTTATCGATCACTTCTTCAAAATCAATTACATAAGTATCTTCACCAATATATTCCAGGATGGTTTCATGTTCGAATTTGAAATGACAGGTAAAACGAAAAGCGATGCCTTTCTTAATAGCATTGCGTTTGCGCTGTACATCCAGGGAAGTCAGGTTGGTAAACTGGCTTTCGTTTTCAACCGGTTTAGACGGTTCATGGAAATGCCATTCAGCAACAATCATTTCGGTTTGCTCTATCATGCTTTTGCTTATATTTTTTGCTGTATCTGCCATATATGGCCAAATGGGTCTTTGAATTCACCCTGTCGGTAACCATAGTCATAGCTTGTTGCGGGCTTAACCAACACTGCTCCTCCTTCTATTGCCCTGCTCATAAAACCATCAACATCTTCCACGAACAGGCCAATATGTACAGTGGTTCCCTTGATTGCCAAGGGGCAAAAAAGTTCTTTGTTTTTATTTTCTTCGTGCACATGGAAGATGGCTGTACCAATCGAAAATTCGGCCACATGTATGGTTCCATCTTCGTTGGTCCATCTTTTTATTTCCATCGCACCCAATGCTTTTTCATAAAAGCTGATGTCTTTTATGCCCGAAGGAATATACAATTCCGGTGCAAAATGGGCCTTGCCTGATATTGTGATTGCCATAAACTTGGATGCTTCAGAATAAAGATAAATGAATTCTCCTCTTTGTATTATCAGAAATATTTGAGGGCGGGGTTTAATTAAATAAACCGGCAGGATATTATCCGGATTAAATGCGGCAGTCAGCCGACATTAGATTAACCAATAGAACCCTATCGTATCTGCGAATCAACAAATGACAGCCATAAATGATAAGCCGTACCGGAACAATTCAAAATAGCAGGGATTAGGCATTTTTCAATGCCGCAATATCCAGTTTGTTCATTTTGAGCAATGCCTGCATCACTCTTTGGCCATTTTCGGGGTTACTCATCAGTTGCCCCAGGATGGAGGGAACAATTTGCCAGGAAACACCCCATTTATCTTTCAACCAGCCGCACATGCTTTCTGCACCGCCATCTGCGGTAAGTGAATACCAGTAATGGTCAATCTCTTCCTGTGTATCGCATTCCACCACAAAGGAAACGGCTTCGCTGTGTTTGAATTGCGGACCGCCATTCAGGAGCATGAATTTGGTATGGTTGAGTTCAATGATTACCACAACAGGATTTTCGGCAATGATTTTGGCTTCCTTGAAAATGCTGCAATAATAATCAGCTACTGCTTTTGCCTGCCCATCAAACCAGAGGCAGGAATAAATTGGTTTACTCATTTCCTTATTGTTGGTTGTAATCAAAATTAATCATCCAATTAATCCCGAACTTGTCGGTAAACATCCCAAAATAAGCACCCCAGAATGTTTTGTTCATGGGCATTTTAACCTTACCACCGTTTGCCAGGCCGGCAAAAAGCCTGTTCGCCTCTTCTTCTGAATCTGTATTTACAGAAATGGATATATTATTGCCCATTACTGTTACCTGTCCGAAAGATGCCGAACTATCGCTGCCCATTAAA
>JBDKLG010000062.1:0-5816 GCA_039795695.1 Bacteroidota bacterium | reverse complement strand
TAAATAAATCAAGGGTATTTCCCAATTGTCGTGCACACCATCTCCATTGGGTGAAAAGGCATTGGGCGGAATAATAACTGGTTCATTCACCACGATATTTACTGCTTCCGTAACCGCACATCCTCCTGCATTGGTTCCTTTGATATAGTAAGTGCCTGTTTTTCCAATAAGATCCGGCTGACTTACCGATCTGGTGGCTTCCTGATCCTGCCAGAATGAAAAAACAACCCCTGTTGTATTACCACCGATCGTTGATTGCAGATTAATGGTGGAGGGTCTTGTAACAGCTTTGGGGTCTGTTACCGTAAAGACCGGAAAATCATAGATTTTCACAGAAATGGGTTTGGCACTGATACAACCTGCAGTATTCGTTGCCTTGATATAATATACCCCGTTTTTTGTAACGGCTCTTGGATTGGGTAAATAACCGGTTAAACTACTGTCTAAAAAATAAGACAAGCTTAGCCCTGCAGAACTGCCTGAGGTAATAAGCGGGACGGTTAAATTAACACCCGGGTTAACACAGGCTTCTACCAGTGATTTTGTAACCAGCGTAAGTGGTTCCGTAATCAATTGTATGGTTGTATAAACAGTATCTACACAGCCCTGGTCGGGATAGGGTGTCACTTCTACTGCCAGCACGGTATTGGGTGCTGCAACCGGGCTTAGAACCAGTGTAATCTCATTGCCAAGCACTTTGGAAAAATCCTTGTTAAACCATTTATAGCCCTCAAAACCATAAGGAGCAATCAATTTTTGCGATGCATCATTCAAACAATAAATATTGCCTGAAATGGGAGAAGAACAATTTTCATTCACATCAATATAGGCATAGCCAAAATGTCCGCCCCGTGTACAATCATTGGTAGTAAACTCTAAGCGAATGGTTCTTCCTGCATAACCGGAGAGTTTGATGGTAACAGGGGTCCAGTCCTTATAAAAAACACTGTCCTTTACCGTCGATTCTTTAAAGCCGGGTAAATTGGACGAAGCGGCATAGGAAAAAGAACTGCAGCCAATATATGTTCCATTCGTAACATCAAAAACATTGGCAGTAAATTTGGGCTGCTCCCAATCTGCATGACCGGGATTCTGAAATACCACGGCATAATTATAAATGATGCTGTAATTGTTCTGGTCGGATGGAATGGTAAAAGTATAACTTACCCTTTCTGCCTGGCGCCCGGTAGAAGGGTTGCCCAACTGAATAGAATAACCGCTACCATTGGGGCAGCTTACAGGAAAGCCACCATAGAAATCATCTATCTGGTTAACATCGCTTTGAATCAATGTATGCCTGTTGGAAGCAGGCCGGGAAGCAGTAAGTGTGATATCTCCCGTATTCTGACTAATGCTGCCAATGCTGCATTCCCAATTATCAAAATTTCCCAATTCAAATCCGATATTGGGTGGGCATTGGGCAAAAGAATGAATGTGCAGGAAAACAAGTGCCGTTAGCAAAACATGTTTGATGCTTCTCCATTTTTGTCGATTCATAAGAAGGAGGTATCAGATCAAACGGGAATACAATATACTGAATTACCTGCATAAAAATCCCAGCGCTTGAATTGCCGCAAACTTTGGTACTATTAGTACACAGTTTTTATCGCCAACTACTAATTAAGGCTATTATAATAATTCAATACGGCAATCCATCCTTTTTCATCAGCCAATGAAATATTCTTTTCAGCAATGAATTTATTGAGTGATGGATATTTTGCAGCCAGCTCAGCCGTTGTTTTGGTAAAAACCGAATCAAAAGAATTCTTACTGATGGCTACCGATATGGGTTTCCGGTTATTCAGTGAGCGGTCTGTGAAATTAGACAGGGTATACCTGATGGTAGCTACCTGCCCATCTCCCTGAATAATGGTCTTGGTTAAAATCAGTTTGCCATATACAATCTGCGATTCAAATTCGGTAGGTGTTGCAATGGCTGCAGTTTTCGTTTGAGCAGGAGGCTTAGTAGTCGAATTCTTTGAAGCAGTGCCATTGGTTTTGCTTTGGCTAATCGCACAAAAAAACATTCCGGTGAAAACAACTAAAAAACTTAACCTTTTCATATAATGATACTTTTTTATAAAAATCGATGGGTTGATTGCAAAACTTTTACAAAGTTACAAAACTGCCTTCATCCGGCCTGTTAATAATTAAGATACAAATTTTGTACCATCTGCTTCTTTAATTACCAGTTATTTGTAATAATTTAATAACCAACTATTTATAAATATATAAGTTATTAAATAAGTTTAGGGGCTTTTCGCTGTTGAATCAGATAAACCAATGCTGTTGTTTCTGGAAGGCAAGGGAGGCTTTTTCACCGGGATGAAAATCCTGTAACCGACCATTGAAACGAATCTTTTTCCCATTATGCAAAGCTGCTTCAAATACATAATGACTGCCCATGAATTTTTGTGAGATAACCATTGCTTCCAGGATTGCAGTATCCCGGTTGGCGGGCAGTATTTCTTCCGGCCTTATGAACAATTCTTTTCCCTTTGTAAAAACTTCCGGGAAATTGCTGAGTTCTTTCTCTTCAAAAAGATTGAAATCGCCAAAAATTCCGGCTACATATTGACTGCAGGGAAAATGATAGATTTCTTCCGGCTTTCCGCTTTGCACCAGTTTTCCATTTTGTAAAACCAATACCTGTTCAGCCCATTCTAAACTGTCTTCCGGGTCATGGGAACTCAGGATCGTGCTTATTTTCAAACGCCGGTTCAAATCGGCCAAAACGGCTTTTAAAATCCTTTTGTGAATTGGATCCAGGTTGGAATAAGGTTCATCCAGCAAAAGCAGCCTGGGTGAACCTACCAGCAAGCGGGCAAGGGCTATCCGCTGTTTCTCACCACCCGAAATCTGGTCGTTTTTTCTTTTGAGCAAATGCTGTATCCTGCACACTTCAAAAATCTCCTCCGCCAAAGCAATCGGTATTTTGGTGGCATATTCCAATAACTCTTCGATGCGGTAATTATTTCTGAGCTCTGAATACTGAGACAGGTAAGCTATTCCGGGATGACCGGGAATTAATGTGAACAAAGGACCTTTAACTACTTGGTTTTCAAAAAGAACAGTTCCTGCATCTGCCTGCTCCAGGCCCGCAATAATCTTTAATAAAGTACTTTTCCCCGAGCCCGTTTCTCCCGTAATGGCTATGCGCCCAAAAGCTTTTTGTGTGAAGCTGATCTTTTTCAGGTTCCACTCATTACCCAGTTTTTTTTCAATATCAATGAGATCTAAAAATTGCATAATGTGCAGAATAAAAAAAGAAACCCCTGTAAAATGCATTTACAGAGGTTGCCAAATTTGAACCGGATTGGATTCGAACCAATGACCTGCTGCTTAGAAGGCAGCTGCTCTATCCAGCTGAGCTACCGGTCCCTGTTTGAGAAAAGAACTTGCTGCAAAATGACCCTGGAAGCAGGTTTTACCTGTTTTCAGGGCTGCAAATTAAGGGAAAAAATACCAGTTCATCAAACCTAAATACGGCATTTGGCCAATTAGCAGTTTATGAATAGTCTCCCGCAGCAATTTCATGGAGATTCTTTTAAATCGCTTTACTTTGCCCAAACGATTGTTGATGAGCTATAATTATCTTCCCCTCGACAGGAAATGGCTGTATTTTGACCAGGTAAAGCATTTATTGGATTTTGACCAGCAGGTATCCATCACTTTTGATGCACATGAACGCATTCTTGCCTGCAGGGCTTACCTGGATACCAAAATGGAGGATAAAGAGGGATTATATTATGGTATTAATACAGGTTTCGGATTTCTCCAGAATGTAAAAATCGATGCAACACAAATCGAGCAATTACAATACAACCTGATTGTATCACATGCCTGTGGCCTGGGAGAAGAAGTTCCGGAAAATATTGTAAAGCTGATGCTGATGCTCAAAATAAAATCGCTCAGCTTTGGCAACAGCGGTGTTCAGATTGATACAGTAAAACGCTTACTGGACCTGTACAATCACCGCATTTTACCCGTTATTTATACCCAGGGTTCATTGGGTGCATCCGGCGATTTGGCGCCACTCAGTCACCTGAGCCTGCCCTTACTTGGCCTGGGGCATGTTAACTACCAGGGCAGGAAAATGTCTACGGAAGAAGTATATGCAAAGCTCAATTGGGAGCCAATTCACCTGCAAAGCAAAGAAGGGCTGGCACTTATCAATGGAACACAGTTCATGAGTGCCTATGGTTTGTACTGCCTTAAAAAATCAGCCCACCTGCTTAAGATGGCCGACCTCATCAGCGCATTGTCATTCGACGCTTTCGACTGCGTAATGGAACCTCTTTTACCACAGATTCATTTGTTAAGGGCACATAAAGGACAAATAAAAACAGCAGCAGATCTTCTGGGTTATTTAGCCAATAGCAAGATTGCCGCTCAGCAAAAAGAACAGGTACAGGATCCCTATTCATTCAGGTGTATCCCGCAGGTACATGGGGCCAGCAAAGACGCATTTGAACACATATTGCAGGTATTCGAAAGAGAAATCAATTCTGTTACCGACAATCCGAATATTTTTCCGGAAGAGGACCTGATTTTAAGCGGCGGAAATTTTCACGGGCAACCCCTGGCCATATCACTGGATTACCTGGCAATTGCCATGAGTGAAATCGCCAATATTTCGGAAAGAAGAACTTACCAGTTAATCAGCGGACAAAGGGGATTACCCTTATTTCTGGTAAAAAATGCCGGCCTCAATTCAGGTTTCATGATTCCGCAATATACCGCTGCAGGAATTGTAAGTGAAAACAAGCAGTTATGTACTCCCGCATCGGTAGACAGTATCTCTTCATCCAATAACCAGGAAGACCATGTAAGCATGGGTGCCAATGCAGCTACCAAATGCCTGAGGGTTATCGAAAATGTAGAAAAAGTATTGGCCATTGAACTCATGAGTGCCGCACAGGCACTGGATTTCAGGCGACCGGGCCAGAGTTCTCCTTTTCTTGAATCCTTCATGAAAGCATACCGCGAAAAAGTAAGTTTTAATGAAACCGACCGGTTATTGCATACGGATATGGTTATTTCAATAGATTTTTTAAGAAATTATTCACTGCCGGAACAGCCATAAAGGCCAGACAGCAGGGCTACCTACTCCTCAATTCCTTACCTTTGCACACTTAGAAAAGTAAATGCAATGAGCGAAGAAAAGAGTTTGAATTTTATTGAAGAAATTATTGAAGCGGACCTGAAATCCGGGAAGTATGCATCAATTGCCACACGTTTCCCTCCCGAACCTAATGGATACCTGCATATTGGTCATGCCAAAAGCATCTGTCTGAATTTCGGTCTGGCCAAAAAATATGGTGGCAAAACCAACCTTCGCTTTGATGACACCAATCCCACAACCGAAGAAACAGAATATGTGGAAAGCATCAAGGATGATGTTCGCTGGCTTGGATTTGAATGGGCAGAAGAACTCTATGCTTCTAATTATTTCGAGCAGCTATACCAGTTCGCGCTTCTGTTAATTGCGAAAGGATTTGCCTATGTAGACGACAGCAGCAGTGATGAGATTGCGCTTCAAAAAGGTACACCAACAAGTCCGGGCCGGAGAAATCAATATGCTGAAAGAACGGTAGCGGAAAACACCACATTATTTCAGGAAATGCGCGCCGGCAAATACCCCGATGGGTCAAAAGTGTTAAGGGCCAAAATTGATATGGCTTCTCCCAATATGCTGTTACGGGATCCCATCATTTACAGGATCAAACATGCCCACCACCACAGAACAGGTGACAACTGGTGCATCTATCCCATGTACGATTTTGCTCACGGGCAAAGCGATTCCATTGAAAATA